>CAYTFA010000493.1:0-2126 GCA_964436755.1 uncultured Rhodocyclaceae bacterium
GCTTTCTCGCCCTGATCACCCTGCCGTTCGCCTTCTGGGGCGTCGAGTCCTATGTGCGCAATGCCGACACCGGCACCGCCGTCGCCACCGTTGGCGGCGGCAAGATCGGCCAGGCGGAACTGCAGAATGCGCTGCGCGAGCAGCAGGACCGCATGCGCGCCCAGCTCGGCCCCCGCTTCGACCCGGCCACCTTCGACACGCCGGAGGTCCGCCGCGCCGTGCTCGATTCGCTCGTCACCCAGCGCCTGCTCGCCGAGCAGACGCAGAAGGCGCGCCTGACCATAGGCAACGACCAGCTCGTCGGCTACATCGCGTCGGCGCCCAACCTGCAGGAAGGCGGCAAGTTCTCCAACCGCCGCTACGAGGCCCTCGTTGCTGCACAGGGCATGAGCAAGGAGATGTTCGAGGCCAAGGTGCGCCAGGACCTGGCCATGCAGCAGTTGCTGGTGCCCGTGGCCGACGCCGGCATCAACAGCAACGTTGCCGGCCGCCGCTGGCTGGCCGGCCAGCTCGAGCAGCGGGAGATCGGCCAGGCGACCCTGCTGGCGGATGCCTACCTTGGCCAGGTCAAGCTGGCGCCGGAGGCTGCGCAGGCCTTCTACGAGGCCAACCGCAAGCGCTTCGAACTGCCGGAGCAAATCCGCGCCGAATTCGTCGTGCTGAGCCGCGACCTGCTGATGGCGCAGGCCGTCGTCAGCGACGAGGAAGTCGGCAAGTACTACGAGTCGCACGCCGACCGCTACAAGACGGCCGAGACGCGGCGTGCCAGCCACATCCTGATCAAGGCCGCCAAGGATGCGCCGGCGGCGGAAGCCAATGCCGCCAAGGCCAAGGCCGAGGAACTGCTGGCCCAGCTGCGCAAGGCGCCGGGCGAATTCGCCCGCCTGGCCAAGCAGAACTCCAGTGACACGCTGTCCGCCGAGCGCGGTGGCGACCTCGACTGGTTCGGCCGCGGCGCCATGGTCAAGCCCTTCGAGGAAGCCGTGTTTGCGCTCAAGGAAGGACAGATTTCCGACGTCGTGCGCAGCGATTTCGGCTTCCACGTGATCCAGCTCACCGGCCTGCGCAAGGAGCAGGTGAAGCCGCTGGCGGAGGCGAAGGCCGAAATCGTCGCCGAGCTCAAGCGCGAAAGCGCCACGAAGCGGTACTCCGAAGCCGCCGAAGCCTTCGGCAACATGGTCTACGAGCAGTCGGACAGCCTCAAGCCTGCCGCCGACAAGTGGAACCTGAAGGTCGCACAGACGCCGTGGCTGGCCAGGGGCGCCACGCTGCAACCGCCCTTCGACAACCGCAAGCTGCTGGGCGCACTGTTCAGCGACGATGCCATCAAGAACAAGCGCAACACCGAGGCGGTGGAAGTGGCGCCGGGGACGCTGGTGTCCGCTCGCGTCGTCGAACACAAGCCGGCGGAGCTGCGGGCCTTCGAGGCCGTGCGCGCCGACATCGAGAAGCATCTGGCGCGCGAGGAGGCGGTGAAGCTCGCGGCCAAGGACGGCGAGGAAAAGCTCGCGCGCCTGGCCAAGGGCGAGCAGGTCAGCCTGTCGTGGATGCCGCCGCGCTACATCAGCCGCGTCGATCCGCAAGGCCAGTCGGCCGAGGCGCTGCGCGCCATCTACCGCGTCGATGCGGCGAAGATGCCGGCCTACGTGGGTGTTGCGCTGCCCGGCGCCGGCTACACGCTGTACCGCGTGGCGTCGGTGCGCGCCGTCGATCCGGCGAAGGAGGACGTGCGCGGCCGCATGCTCGGCCAGCAGTATGCGCGGGCCGTTTCCGAAGAGGAATTCGCTGCCTGGATGGCGACGCTGCGCGATGCGTATCCGGTGACCATCAATAAGGCGGCGCTGGAAGTCAAGGAACGCTGATCCAGGGCGCACGCCCCGCCCTGCTGGGCCTGGGGCCGCAATCGCCCCTTCACGGGTGCCCGGCTTGCGGCGGGCAGCCAACCCAAGGCAACCCGCCACAAGCCACCCGTGTTCGAGGCGCGGCCCCTTTATGGCGCTGCGCAGGGCAGGGTGCACGCCCTGCTACCCGTTAGTCCTGTGCCTCGATTGAATGCGGGCGCCAAGAATCCGGTCAAAACATCGGCAGATTCCGACCCTATGCGGTCCTTCGAACCCTATGAGAGC
>CAYTFA010000494.1:0-2125 GCA_964436755.1 uncultured Rhodocyclaceae bacterium
CAGGATCACGAACTCCTCGCCGCCATAGCGGGCGAGAGAGTCCGACGGCCGCAGGTTCTCCCGCGTGACGCTGACCAGATGCAGCAGCGCGGCGTCCCCGGCCTTGTGCCCGAGCCGGTCGTTGAGCTGCTTGAAATTGTCGATGTCGAGGACGCCCAGCGCGAGGGGCATGTCCTTGCGCCGGGTCATGGCGACTTCCTTCGTCATGACTTCGTCCAGCCCCTTGCGATTCAACACCTGCGTCAGGGGGTCGTGGCGCGCCAGGGCGCTGGCACGCTCCAGTTCGCCGCGCAGCCCGGCCAGTTCCGCCGCCGCCGATGATTGCTTCTCCTGCAGCACGCCGAGCTCGCCGCGCGCCCGTGCCGTGTCCTCCGCCATGGCCCGCGTGGCGGCGATCACGTCCTGCAGCAGCGGGGCGAACTCGTCGATGCCGCGGACCTGTTCGAGCCGCTTCGCGCCGGATTCGAGCCTGTCCTGGTAGAGCGTGCTGGACGAATTCATCGAGGACAGCCAGGTGACGAAACCGGCCAGGAGCTCGCGCATCTCTTCCTGCGCCTTGACGTAGCGGTCTTTGACCTGTGCCTGCCGCTCGATGACGTCGGTCAGGCGGCGCCCGGCGTCGTCCAGGCGGCGCAGGCCGAGCGGGAGCTTGACCGCTGCGGCCAGGGCTTCGAGCTGGCCGTCGAGCCAGGCGTCGTCGAGGACCAGCTTGGCCACGTTGTCGACCACCAGCTGCAGCAGCTTGAGCAGCGAGTGCCTGATCTCGACCTGTTCCTCGGCGATGAACTTCAGGCGCTGGTTGAAGACCGCCAGGTCGGACTGTATCGTGGCCAGGTCCGCCGCCGGATCGCGCAGCGTCAGCAGAAGCGCGTCGACCAGCGCAACGACACGCCCGTCATCGGTCTCCAGCGCGGGCTTGATGCACTCGATGGTCTGCGCGAGGCTGCCGAGCAAGGCCTGGCGCAGTCCGTTCGCAGCCTCGGCGGCCGCCTGGTGCGGCGGTTCCCTGGATTCAATTCTGGCCGGAGCGGCCGCCTTGGAAAAAGCCGCGAGTGCGTCGATCATCTCCTGCCAGCTGTGGCGACCGATGGCACGGTCGAACTGGTCGAGGTGCTGCTGCTGTTCGGGATTCGTCGCCTTCAGCACCCTCGCGACCTGGCGCAGGTTGCCCTCGGGAAAGCCGGCCGCGTTGGGCAGCCGGGCGATCTCGTTGTAGCACATCTGGTAGTTCGCCGGAGTCGGCGGCAACTGGAGCTCGGCCAGGCGCTTGATGGCCTCCCGCGCAATCTCCGACGGATTGAGTCGCTTGTTCACCGATGATCCCGGAAAGCCTGATGACACTGCCGGGCGCGGACGGCGCAGGCAGCCAGCGGCAAAGTCTAACCGATGCCGGGCCGCGGCAGTGCGGCCGCACGGCGCTGGAAGGCGCCGACAGTCATCCGGTCAAGCCGTCCGGCGTCCATGGCCTGACCAGCGGATCGCGGCGATCCCCCCGATCGGCCGATCAATCATCGGCGTCAGCCCGCGACCTTGGTCGGGAATCCTGTCGCAACGATGCCGCATTCGGGGACCAGGCGGCGGCGGTGCCGAGTGTGGTCTAATCTCGTCCTCGCCGCGCCGGCCCGGCGCCGGCACCGAACCGCGAACCCATGCTTTCCCCCACCCCCGATGCCATGACCGGCGCCGAAAAGCGCGCCGGCGCTGCGCTGGCCGCGATCTTCGCGCTGCGCATGCTCGGCCTGTTCCTGATCCTGCCGGTGTTCGCGGTGCACGCCCGCGACATTCCGGGCGGCGACGACCTGACCCTGGTCGGCATTGCGCTGGGCGCCTACGGCCTCACCCAGGCGATGTTCCAGATCCCCTTCGGCATGGCGGCCGACAACTACGGCCGCAAGCCCGTCATCGTCTTCGGCCTGCTCGTGTTCGCTGCCGGCTCGGTTCTGGCGGCGCTGGCCCCGGACATCTGGTGGACCATCGCCGGCCGCATCTTGCAGGGCGCCGGGGCGATATCGGCCGCGGTCACCGCGCTCGCCGCCGACCTTACGCGCGAGCAGCACCGCACCAAGGTGATGGCGATGATCGGCTCCTCGATCGGCCTCATGTTCGCCTTCTCGCTGGTCGCCGC
>CAYTFA010000495.1:0-2123 GCA_964436755.1 uncultured Rhodocyclaceae bacterium
CACCGACTACGCGGCCGGCAATACCGGTACCGGCGTCGTCTCGGCCGGCTCCGTCACCAACCCGGCGACCTGGAACGCGGCGACCACCAAGAACCTGTCCCTCCGCTTTACGGTGACCGGAGCGGTCACCACCTACGACATCGTCGACACCGCGACCGGCAATTCGCTGCTTACGGGTGGCGCTGCCCCGGCGCCGCTTGCCAGCCAGCGGACCTACCAGAGCGGCCAGCCCATCGTCCTGACCTCGCAGGGCGCCGAGCCGCCGTTCGACCTGGGCGCTACCGTCGGCGTCAGCGGAAATCCGGCCAGCGGCGACAGCTTCTCGATCGCGCCGAGCAGTTCGCAAAGCATCTTCAAGACGCTGGCCAACCTGATCGGCGCGCTGGAAACGCCGGGCGGCACGCCGGCCGCCGATGCCAAGTACATCAACGAGCTGGGGCAGGCACTCACCAACATCGACCAGGGCATCGACAACGTGCTGACGGTGCGCGCGCGCGTCGGCGCCCGCCTCAACGAGATCGAATCGCTGGGCAGCCTCAACGACAGCCTGTCGCTGCAGTACCAGCAAAGCCTGTCCAACCTGCAGGACCTCGACTACGCCAAGGCGATCACCGACCTCACGCGCAACCAGACCGACCTGCAGGCGGCGCAACAGTCCTTCATCAAGATTTCGCAACTCTCGCTCTTCAACTACCTATGACGCCCTCCCGCCGCCCCCGCCTTCTCGCCGCCTTGCTTGCCGGCCTCGCGCTGGCGGGTTGCGCGGCGTTCGACTATCCGGGCCCGACGAGCCTCAACGGACCGCTGCCGGCGCAGGGCCCGATCGTGCCCGACACGACGCTGAACCTCACCAACTCGCTGCAGATCCCGCTCGAAAAGATCGTGTTCTGGGGCGCCTATGCCGGAGCCGCCTACCTCATCCTCGACCCCCTCGCGCCGAACTGGGAGATCGAGCAGGCCGCCTTCCCCGATGCCCGCTACCACTTCTCGCTCAAGATGAAGCGGTACTACTCGGGCGGTGCCGGCGAGTCGCGCGTGGTGTTCCACCAGCGCGCCAAGGAACTCATGCGCCAGGGCGGCTACGACGGCTACGAGGTGCTCGAGTACAACGAAGGCATGGAGTCCTCCGTGCTCGGCTCGCAGCGGGTTTCGCGTGGCGTGATCCGGCTGACGCGCAGCGATGCCCCGGCGAAGCCGGAGGTTGCGACAGCAGCGCAGGCACGGCGCTGATCAGCCGCCGCCGCGGCCGGCCTGGATGACGAGGGCCATGGCACGGAAGCCTTGGGCGAAGAGCCCTTCCATGGCGCCGCCGATGTAGGGCAGCGAGAGCAGGAGCACGAACAGGCCGAGCGCCAGCGTCACCGGGAATCCCACTGCGAACAGGTTGAGCTGCTGCGCGATGCGCGCCAGCACGCCCAGTGCGATGTTGGCAATCAGCAGTGCGGTGATCAGCGGCAATGCCAGCAATACACCCGTGGCGAACAGCGTGGCCGACCAGCCCATCAGCGCACCGAAGGCCGGGGCGCGCACGGGCTCGGCGCTGATCGGCAGCAAGGTGAAGCTCTCCCCCAGGGCGCTCAGCACCAGCAGATGGCCGTTCATGGCGAGGAAGACCAGCGCGGTGAGCAGGCCGAGAAACTCGGCGATCACCGGCGTCTGGCCGCCGCTGTCGGGATCGAAGAACGTGGCGAAGCCGAGGCCCATCTGCAGGCCGATGAGTTCGCCGGCGATGTCGACCGCGGCAAAGGCGATGCGCAGCGTGAAGCCGAGCAGGGTGCCGATCAGCACCTGCTCGGCAAGGATCACCAGCGCGGTCCACGATCCCGCCGGTATGGGCGGCAATGGCGGCAGCGCGGGCGCCAGGGCCAGTGCGATGGCCAGGCCGGTAACGAGGCGCACCTGCGCCGGCAGGGCCGCGTTGTTGAACACCGGGGCGCTCGCCAGCAGGCCGAGGATGCGCGCCAGCGGAAACATGAAGAGCGCCAGCCACGCGTCGAGCTGCGCCGAGGTAAAGGTGATCATGCCCGCTCCGCGCCGCCGGCGCGTCAGCCGATCATCGCGGGGATCGCCTCGTAGAGGCGCCGCATGTAGTCGGTCAGCATGGTGATCATCCAGGGGCCGGC
>CAYTFA010000496.1:0-2119 GCA_964436755.1 uncultured Rhodocyclaceae bacterium
TGATCTTCCACAACGACGTCTTCAGCCTGGGCAACCAGAACAACGACGTCGCCGTGTACAAGCCGATCTTCCATGGCGGCAAGCTGGTCGCCTGGACGGCGGTGAAGGGCCACCAGGCCGACATCGGCGGCAACGTGCGCGGCGGCTACAACCCCAATGCGGTCGAGGTCTGGCAGGAGGCGCTGCGCATCCCGCCGGTCAAGGTGGTCGAGAAGGGCAAGCTGAAGAAGGACGTCTGGAACCTGATCTTCGCCAACATCCGCCTCGACATCGTGCAGCACGACATGAAGGCCGAGATGGGCGCCTGCACCGTCGGCGAGCGCCGCCTGCTGGAACTGCTCGACAAGTACGGGCTCGAGAGCTACGAGTCGCACAAGCAGGCGCTGTTCGACGCCACGCGCAAGATGATGGAAGCCGAGATCGCCAAGATCCCCAACGGCAAGTACAGCGGCGAAGGCTACGTCTATTACGACGGCCGCCACGAGGGCAGCAAGTTCACCATCCGCGTGGACATCGAGGTCAAGGACAAGGCCATCAAGTTCGACTACTCGCGCACCGACGCGCAGACCAATGGCTTCGTGAACGGCACCTTCACCTCCTCGGCCTCGGCCACGATACTCACGCTGCTGCAGATGGTGAATCCGGACATCCCGCACAACGAGGGCATGGTCAGCCCGATCGAGATCGTGATCCCGGAAGGTACCATCCTGAATGCGGCCTACCCCAAGGCCACCACCTTCGGCAACCACCTCTGCCCGCCCAACGCCGACGCCATCCAGCGCGCGCTGGGGCCAGCGATGCCCGACCGTGTCACCGCCGGCTGGAACAACCTGCTCTGTTCGCTGACCACCGGCACCGACCCGGAGAAGAACGAGGCCTACGTCGACATCGGCTTCATGGGCCTCAAGGGCGGCTCGGGCGCGATGCTCGGCATCGACGGCTACGACCACATCGGCATGATTGACGCCTCGGGCGGCGTGCTCGACCAGGACTACGAGATGTTCGAGCAGCAGACGCCGCACCGCCTGCTCAAGCACGAGCTACTGACCGACTCGGCCGGCGCCGGCGAATGGCGCGGCGGCCTTGGCGTCGAGACCATCTTCGAGATCGGCTCCGAAGACACGCAGCTCGTTACCTTCGGCGACGGCGACTTCGAGCCGGCCTTCGGCCTCTTCGGCGGCAAGGATGCGGGCCTCAACTTCATCCGACTGCACTATCCCGACGGCCAGACCGTGGTGCCGAAGAACAAGGACCTGATCACCGGCGTACCCAAGGGCACCGTCTACCACCAGGTGGCCAGCGGCGGCGGCGGCTACGGCGACCCGAAGAAGCGCGACCGCAAGGTGCTGGCCGAAGAAATCCGCAATGGCGTGATCTCCAAGGAAGCGGCGCAGCGCGACTATGGGTATAGCGAGTGAAAGCTGATATGAAACGGAGCCTTGCAACCGGAAGCGCGCCATCGTGCCGCCAGGGTGCCCTGCTCCGCTCCATGTCCCCCGGGCCGGAAAGACGCCGGCCCTCCTCCTTTACTTGCGCGGAACAGGGCATCCTGCCGGCCCGAGCGGTTGCCGCCTGGGGTGTCGGGTGTCCGATGCCCGCCGGTAAAGGGGGAGAACAGAGCGGAGCGAAGTTCGGAGGACACGGAGGGAATCGGACACCCGGCACCCCAGGCGCGCACCAACCGTCGCAATCAACGTAACTGAACACACAATGAATTTCGACCTCACCGACGACCAAAAAGCGATCCGCGACACATTCGCCCGCTTCTGCGACGAACGCATCGCGCCGCAGGCCGCCGCACTCGACGAAGCAAAGCAATACCCGCGCGCCCTGTTCCAGGAACTCGCCGACCTGGGCCTTTTCGGCATGCGCTACCCCGAGGACGTCGGCGGCACCGGCATGGCACTGACCGAATTCGCGCTGGCGCTGCAGGAAATCTCGCGCGGTTCGATGTCGCTCGCCGGCGCCGTCGCCATGCAGTCGCTGATGGGCACCAAGTTCCTGCACCTGCTCGGCAACGCCGACATCATCGAGCGCCTGTTCAAGCCCGCGCTGCGCGGCGAGAAGATCGGCGCCATCTGCATGACCGAGCCGAACGCCGGCTCCGACCTCGACTCCA
>CAYTFA010000497.1:0-2119 GCA_964436755.1 uncultured Rhodocyclaceae bacterium
CGACGCCGCCGGCGATCGATCTCATCGACGACACCTGCCTCTACGTCAAGGCGCCGATGGACGAAGTCGATGCGCCCAAGATCAAGGTCGGCCTGCCGGTGCGCGTCAACCTCGATGCGCTGCCCAAGCAGCCGCTGCCGGGCAAGGTGCGCCGCGTGGCGCCCTACGTGCTGGCGGTGGAGAAACAGGCGCGCACGGTCGACGTCGAGGTGGATTTCGAGCGCCCGGCCGGCGTGGACATGCTGGTCGGCTACAGCGCCGACGTCGAGATCGTGCTCAACGTGCGCGAGAACGTGCTGCGCGTGCCGACGGCGGCGTTGATCGAAGGGGCGCGCGTGCTGGTACTGAGCGACGACAGCGGCAAGCTCGAGGAGCGCAAGGTCAAGGCCGGCCTTTCCAACTGGGAATTCACCGAGATCGTCGACGGCCTCAAGGAAGGCGAGCGCATCGTCACCTCGCTCGAGCGCGAGGGCGTCAAGGCCGGCGTGCGCGCCGTCGCCGCGGCGGACGCCAAAGCCAAGTAGGGGTTGGTCCAGTGGCCTTGATCAGGCTCGACGGCATCGAGCGCGTCTTCCATCTCGGCGACAGCTCGGTGCATGCGCTGGACCGGCTCGACGTTTCCATCGAGCCGGGCGAGTACGTGGCGATCATGGGGCCGTCGGGTTCCGGCAAGTCGACGCTGCTCAACCTGCTGGGCCTGCTCGACCGGCCCGACTCCGGTACGTATCACCTCGAAGGCCGCGACGTGACCACGCTGTCGCCCGACGAGCAGGCCGAGGTGCGCAGCCATCGCATCGGCTTCGTGTTCCAGAGCTTCCACCTCGTGCCGCGGCTGACGGCGGCGGAGAACATCGCGCTGCCCATGATGCTGGCGGGCATCGCCGCCGAGGAGCGCAACCGCCGCGTCGAGCGCGCGCTCAAGGATTTCGGCCTCGACCAGCGCGCCGACCACCGGCCCGACCAGCTTTCCGGCGGCCAGCGCCAGCGCGTTGCCATCGCCCGCGCCACCATCATGCAGCCGGCCGTGCTGCTGGCCGACGAGCCCACCGGCAACCTCGACCGCGCCACCGGCGACGACGTGATCCACCTGCTCGAGGAACTCAATGTGCGCGGTGTCACGCTGATCATCGTCACCCATGACCAGAAGCTGGGCGCCCGCGCCCGGCGGCAACTGGTGATGGAAGACGGCCGGCTCAAGCACGACTCGGCGCGCGACGGCGCGCTGCCGGCGGCCTGAGGCCGGCGATGCGCGCGCCCGACGTCCTGCGCTTCGCCCGCGACGCGGCGACGGGCTATCCGCTGCGTACCTTCCTTTCCGTGCTGGCAATGGCCATCGGCGTCGCCGCCGTCGTGGTCCTGACGGCGCTGGGCGACGGTGCGCGGCGCTACGTGGTCGAGCAGTTCTCCTCGCTGGGCAGCAACCTGGTCATCGTGCTGCCGGGGCGCTCGGCCACTGGCGGCTTCAGCCCGGCCAATGCGCTGACGACCACGCCGCGCGACCTGACGGTCGATGACGCCTTCGCCATCAGCCGGCTGCCCTCGGTGCGCCGGGTTTCGCCGCTGTCGGCGGGCACGTCGGAAATCAACGCGAAGGGCCGCCTGCGCGAGGCCGTGGTGGCGGGCGTGGTATCCGGCTACGTGGACATCCGCAACTTCAAGATGGCCCAGGGCCGCTTCCTGCCGGAACAGGACTGGAACCGCGGCGCCCCGGTGGCGGTAATCGGTTCCACCATCGCCCAGGAGATCTTCGGCAACGAGCCGGCGGTGGGCGAACTGATCCGCCTCGGCGACCGCCGCGTGCGCGTGATCGGCGTGCTCAAGTCGGTGGGGCAGGGCCTGGGCATGAACACCGACGAGGTGGTTTTCGTCCCGGTGAGCCTGGCGCAGGCCATGTTCAACACCAGCACGCTGTTCCGCGTGCTGATCGAGGCGCGCAGTCGCGACGACATCGAGGCCGTGAAGCGCGAGGCAAGCACCCTGCTCAAGGCGCGCCACGGCGGCGAGGAGGACGTCACGGTGATCACCCAGGACGCCGTGCTGGCGACCTTCGACCGCATCCTCGGCACGCTGACCTACGGCGTGGCCGGCATCGCGGCGATCAGCCTCGCCGTCGCGGGCA
>CAYTFA010000498.1:0-2110 GCA_964436755.1 uncultured Rhodocyclaceae bacterium
CGCCGCAGATGACCAGCATCGGGACGCCGTCGAGAAAGGCCTCGCCGATGCCGCTCGCGGCGTGCGTCGCGCCGGCGGCGGGCACGATCACCAGCGTGCCGGTCTGGTCCGAGGTGCGGCTCACGCCATCGGCCATGAACGATGCACCGCCCTCGTGGGTGACCAGGACGGGCGTGATCTGCGGCGAGCTGTTCAACTCGTCGTAGATTTCCGTGTTGTGCACCCCGGGGATGCCAAAGGTGTAGCGGACGCCGAGCGCCTCGAGCGCCCGCACCGCGATCCATGCGCCGTTCCTGTTCATCGTCGAGTCTCCGTCTTGCCGCCGCTCATGTGCCCGCGGCCTGTCCGGCCAGGCGCCCGCTGAGGATGCAGCCGCCGAGGAAGCTGCCCTCGAGGGCGCGCAGCCCGTGCATGCCGCCGCCGCCGAATCCGGCCGCCTCGCCCGCGGCATAGAGGCCGGGCACCGGCTGGCCGCCCACGTCCAGCACGCGGCATTGCAGGTCGGTCTGGATGCCGCCCAGGCTCTTGCGGCTGACGATGAATTCGCGCACCGCCACCAGCGGCGCGGCCGCGGGGTCGAGGATCTTCTGGAACTTGCAGGTGCGCAGGCGGTCGCCCTGCCAGCGCCTGACGTAGGCGATGCGGCGCAGCTGCTCGTCGTTGTGGAAGCTCTGGCCGCGGTCGATCTGCGCGTCGTACGCCTCGACCACGGCGCGCACGTTGTCCAGCTTCACCGCATCGTCGCCCTGCAGGGCGTTCATGCGGTCCACCAGCTCGGCGAGGTCGCGGCCGACGACGAAGTCCTCGCAGTTCTCGGTCATCTCGGTGTAGAGCCACTTGTTGCCGAACAGCAGGTCGCGGGCGAAGGCCAGCTTCTTCTTGTCGCGGATCGACGGGTTGTGCTCGGCGCCCGAGACCGCCAGCTCCTTGAGCGCGATGGTGCGATTCATCAACTGCCACGAGTACTGCCGTTCGGTGGCGCAGACCTGGGTCACCAGGTCGCGCGTGTCGAAGCCGGTGACCAGCGGCATGGGTCCGATGCGGCGGCCGCTCCAGTCGAGCCACAGCGCCGAGCGCGGCGGCACCAGCGAGAGGCCGTGGTCGGGCTTGCGCGGCCGCGGATGGCGCACGCCGGCCGCGTAGTTCCACATCCGGTCGAGATGGGTGAGGCGGCCGCCGACGGCATCGACGGCGTCGTGCAGGCGCCCGTCGGCAAAGCGGTGCGAGCCGTTGAGGATCACCGCTGGCGGCGACGACCAATCGCGATGCCAGTGCCGGCGCACGCGTTCGAGGTTGCCGTTGAAGCCGCCGGCGGCGACGATCACCGCAGCCGCCTCGACCTCGAAGGGCTGGCCGTCGTCTTCACCGGTGCCGCGAACGCCGGTGACGGCGCCATTGCGGGTGACGAGTTCCTCGACGCGGCGGTTGAAGCGGATTTCGAGCTGCTGCCGGCGCGGATGGGCCTGCAGGCGGGCGATCAGCTGCAGCGCCAGTTCGCGTCCGGTGCCCCAGACGATGTGGAAGCGCGGCACCGAGTTGCCCGGCGTATACAGCCCGCGCTCGACCCAGTGCGGCGCGGGGACGAATCCGACGCCGCGCTCGCGCAGCCATTGCCCGACGTCGTCGTGGCAGCGGTGCGTGTAGGCCTCGGCCCACGCATTGGGCCAGCGGTCGGCGGGATCGAGTTCGCCGAAGGCGCGCCAGTCGGCAAGGGCCAGCTGCGGCGTGTCGTGGATGCCGGCGCGCCGCTGCTCGGGCGTGCCGACGAGGAAGATGCCGCCGAAGCTCTCCTTGGCCAGTCCGCCGAAATTCGCTTCGGCATCGCGGTCGAGCATCAGCACGCGCCGACCCGCGTCGAGCGCCTCCAGGGCCGCGCAGATGCCGGCGATGCCGCCGCCGATGATGACGATGTCGGTCACGCGCTCCTCCTGCCGTTTTTTGCGCAGTGTAGCCGGAAACGTCCGCGCGGGACTTCCGCCGCGGGGCGCAAGCGGCTAAGCTGCCGCGATGGAAACACCGATGCGGCAAACGATGGTGGCGGCGCTGGCCTGCCTGTGCCTGGCCGGCGGCACGGCGCGCGGCGCGGAGGCCGCTGCGGCGCCCGCGGTTG
>CAYTFA010000499.1:0-2107 GCA_964436755.1 uncultured Rhodocyclaceae bacterium
GGGTTGTCCCAGGTGTAGCCCATGCCGCCCCAGTACTGCAGGCAGGCATCCGCCACTTCGCGGTCGAGGCGTCCGCACTTGAGCTTGGCCATCGACGCCAGCCGGGTCACATCGCCGCCGGCGATGTAGTCTTCGACCGCACGCCAGGTCAGGGCGCGCAAGGCCTCGACCTCGGTGCGCAGCTCGGCCAGGCGGTAGTGCACCACCTGGTTGTCCAGCACCGACTTGCCGAAGATCTTGCGCTCGCGGGTGTAGGCGATGGTCTGGTCGATCATGTTGTCCATCATGCGCAGGCTGCTGGCGGCACCCCACAGGCGCTCCTCCTGGAACTGCAGCATCTGGTAGGTGAAGCCCATGCCGACCTCGCCAATGACGTTGCGCGCCGGAACGCGAACATCGTCGAAGAACAACTGCGCGGTGTCCGAGGCATTCATGCCGACCTTGCGGATCTTCTGCCGGCTGATGCCGGACGCGTCCATCGGCACCATGATCAGCGACTTGTTCCTGTGTGGCGCGCCCTCCGAGGTATTGGCCAGCAGGCAGCACCAGTCGGCCTTCATGCCGTTGGTGATCCACATCTTGCCGCCGTTGATGACCCAGTCGCCGCCTTCCTGGCGCGCCGTGGTCTTGACCGCGGCGACGTCGGAGCCGCCGCCCACCTCCGAGACGCCGATGCAGCCGACGGCGTCGCCGGCGATCGCCGGGGCGAGGAACTCGCGCTTCAGTTCGTCGCTGCCGAAGCGCGCCAGCGCCGGGGTGCACATGTCTGTCTGCACGCCGATGGCCATCGGCACGCCGCCGCAGGCGCACTCGCCGAGGGCCTCGGCCATCACCATCGAGTAGGAGAAGTCGAGCCCCTGTCCGCCGTAGGCCGGGTCGTATTTCAGCCCAAGCAGCCCGAGATCGCCGAGCTTCTTGAAAACTTCGTGCGAGGGAAACTGCTCGGCGGCCTCCCAGGCGTCGATGTGCGGGTTGAGTTCCTCGCGCACGAAGCGCAGAACGGTGTCGGCAAGCTGGCGGTGTTCCGTGGTGAGTTGCATAAGGCTCCTACATTCGTGCGATGCCGAAAGTGTTCGGGCGTAGCTGGCGGGTCTCGGCTTCGGTGCAGATGGAAAGGCACAGACCGAGGATGTGGCGGGTGTCGCGTGGGTCGATGATGCCGTCGTCCCACAGCCGCGCGGTGCCGAACAGGGCCGTGGATTCGGCCTCCAGGCGCCGGCGCAGGCCTTCGCTCTGGGCCGCCAGGGCGGCTTCGTTGACCGGCTGCCGGGCGCGTTCCAGCTTGCCGCGGGAGACGATCTCCATCACCTTGGCTGCCTGCGCCGCACCCATCACGGCGGTGCGCGCCGAGGGCCAGGCGAAGATGAAACGCGGGTCGAAACCACGGCCGCACATGCCGTAGTTGCCGGCGCCGTAGGAGCCGCCGAGCACCACGGTCAGCTTGGGCACCCGCGCGTTGGCCACGGCCTGGATCATCTTCGAGCCGTGCTTGATCGCGCCGCCGCGCTCGGCCTCGGCGCCGACCATGTAGCCGGTGGTGTTCTGCAGGAAGAGCAGCGGCGTGTCGGACTGGTCGCAGAGCTGGATGAATTGCGCGGCCTTGACCGAGCCGGTGGGCTGGATCGGACCGTTGTTGCCGATGATGCCGATGGCGTGGCCGTGAAGCCGGGCGTGGCCGCAGACCGTGTCCGGCGAGTAGCCGGCCTTGAACTCGAGGAAGTCCGAGCCATCGACCAGGCGGGCGACGACTTCGCGCACGTCGTAGGGCTCGCGCTCGTCGGCCGGGACGATGCCCAGCAGTTGCTCGGTCCCGTAGGCGGGCTCCGCGAAGCTGGGCGCCACCGACGCGGTGTCCCAGCGCAGCGTGTCCATCAGTTCGCGTGCCGTGGCGATGGCGTGGGCGTCGTTCTCGCACAGGTATTCGCCCAGCCCGGTGACCGTGGCATGGGTCTCGGCGCCGCCGAGAGTCTCTTCGTCGCTGTCCTCGCCGATCGCAGCCTTGACCAGCGGCGGGCCGGCCAGATAGACGCTGGAGCGGCCGCGCACCAGGATCACGTAGTCCGACAGCCCCGGCAGGTAGGCGCCGCCGGCGGTGGACGAGCCGTGC
>CAYTFA010000500.1:0-2100 GCA_964436755.1 uncultured Rhodocyclaceae bacterium
TGGCGTAGGCGCCAAACAGCGTGCGCTGTTCTGAAGCGGCACTTTGCAACTCGGCGAGCCACTCGAAAATGGCCTTGTGCTGCTCGTCGAGCACCGTATTGCCCGTGGCCAGGTCGGGTGTCCACTCCGTCATGCCGGCAATGGTAGCAGCGATTCGCGCAACTCGCCGCAGCCGTCATGCTGCGGTGCAAGAGGGAAGCCGGCGCCGGCGGCCTAGGCCTTCTCGGCAAACCAGCGCAGGCGGTCGCGCAGGCCGACCACCTCGCCGACGATGATCAGCGTCGGCGCGCGCAGGCCGGCCGCCACGGCCAGGCGCGGCAGGGTGGCGAGCGTCCCGGTAACCGTGCGCTGGCTCGGCTGTGTACCGTGCTGGACGATGGCCGCGGGCCAGTCGGCCGGCAGGCCGTGTTCCATCAGTTTCGCGCACAGGTGGTCGAGTCCGGAAAGGCCCATGTAGATCACCACCGTCTGGCGCCGGCGCGCGAGCCCGGGCCAGTCCAGGTTCATGCTGCCGTCCTTGAGGTGGCCGGTGACGAAGACGCAGGCCTGGGCGTGGTTGCGGTGGGTGAGGGGAATGCCGGCATAGGCGGCGACCCCGGCGGCAGCGGTGATTCCGGGCACCACCTCGAAATGCACGCCGTCGGCCTGCAGCGTTTCCACTTCCTCGCCGCCGCGGCCGAAGATGTAGGGATCACCGCCCTTGAGGCGCACGACGCGGCGCCCGGCCTTGGCCAGGCGCACCAGCAACTGGTTGATCTCCTCCTGCGGCAGCGTGTGGTTGCCGCGCTGCTTGCCGGCGTAGATGCGCTCGGCATCCGGCCGGGCGAGTCCAAGCACGGCCTTGGAGACGAGATTGTCGTAGACCAGGACATCGGCCTCGCCGATCAGGCGCGCGGCCTTCAGCGTGAGCAGCTCGGGGTCACCGGGACCGGCGCCGACGAGGTAGACCCAGCCGGGTCGAGCGGGTTCGGGTTTCATGGGAGGCATGCTACCCCAGCTGCGCGTGGGGCGAAATTGATCAGGAACAACCGCCGCCGCAGCCACCGCAACCACGGCCGGCTTGCGGCACGGTGCAGCCGCTGCGGAAGACGAACTGGAACTCGCCCGGATGCACCTCGGTGAAGTCGAGCGTCGTCGCTTCCAGCAGGGGCTGGCTGCGCGGCGAAATGAGCACGGCGACCCCGTCGCAGTCGATGACGAGGTCGTCCTCGCGCTCCTCGTCGAAGCCCATGCCATAGACGACCTCCCCGTCGCTCTCGTCGACCTTGGCGGCGACGCGCAGCATGGGGGCGCCGCGGGTGTCGGGCTGCTCGATGGCTGCGCGCAGGATCTGCTCGGCAGCGGCGTGGGTCAGTGCGAACATGATGACGGTTCCGTCGAAGTAGGATTCTTGCAGGCGCGGACGTGGGCGACGAAGCGGGCAGGCCAGTCGCAGCCGGCGGCGGCGCGCAGGTGGGTGTAGGACGCCAGCAGCCGGTGCAGCACGATGCCGTCGTGGCGGCCGTCGACGCCGTGGCCGCGGCGCACCGTGTAGGCGTAGCGTGTGTCGGCGGGGAGCCCCGTCAGGCTCGAATAATGGAATTCATGCGCATGCAGCGGGGCCGTACCGGCGGAATTGGCCGGGCGCCAGGGGTGGTCGGCCGTCGTATCGAGGATGACGTAGCCGCGCCCGACCGGGCGTTCGTGCATGTGTACTTCGCCGGGGACGGCGCCGACCATCTCGGCGCGGCGTCCCTTCCATTCGATGCCGCGCGCCAGGTACATGAGGCCGCCGCATTCGGCGTAGGTCGGCAGGCCGCCTTCGATGGCGCGGCGGATGTCGGCGCGCAGCGAGGCATTCGCCTCCAGCTCGCCGAGGAAGCATTCGGGGAAGCCGCCGCCGATCAGCAGGCCGTCGCATTCGGGCAGGCTCGGGTCGTGCAGCGTGTCGAAGAACACGCTGTCGGCACCGGCCGCGGCCAGCGCATCGAGGTCATCGGCGTAATAGAAGCCGAAGGCAGCGTCGCGCGCGACGGCGATGCGTACCCGCGGTCCTGCGTGGGGCGGATTCGCGGGCGGCGGCGCCAGCGCGGCGTCGCTGCGGCTGATCTCCAGCAGGCG
>CAYTFA010000501.1:0-2098 GCA_964436755.1 uncultured Rhodocyclaceae bacterium
CCAGCAGACGCCGCACTCGAACAGCGCCAGCGGCGTGGCGGCGACCTGCCGCCCGGTGCGCTCGAACGCACCCTCCGGAAATCTCACGACTCCTCCTGCGCGCTTTCGATCGAGGCGATCCACTCGTCGAGGCGGACGATGGTCGCTTCGCGGTCCTCCGGCGCCGCCAGGGCGACGGCCGGCACGTCGACGATCTCGATCGAGTTGAGGATCAGCTTTTCCATATTGTTGAAGTACTGCACCCACCAGACATGCGGCAGCGCGGTCGCGGTGATCCGGCAATTGCCGAAGCCTCGCGACAGGATCGAAAACGAGATGCGCCCCAGCTGTTCGTCGAGCCAGGCCAGGTCGTCTGGCGTGGCCGGCAGGAGCGAAAGATTGACCACGTGCGCCGCCCGCCCGGGACGCCAGACCTGCGCCAGGCTGCGTATCTCGTGGTACAGCGCCGGCGCGTTCATCAGTCCCGGCGGCGGTTCCGCGGCGGGCGCGGGTGGCATCCTGCGCGAAATGGCAATCTCGCGCAGGGCCAGCGGAAAGACGCTGGCCTCGACGTCGTCGATGCCTTCGCCGCGAATGCGCCAGACGCCGGTGAAGGCGGTTTCCTGGGCGCGCGGGCTGCCCCCCGTGAGAACGCTGACCTCGCCCTCGCCCAGCAATTCGTTGATTTCGTCGCGCACGGCCGCCGGATAGCCCAGCAGCGAGAAACGCAGGGGCTGCAGCGCCAGCGACGAACTGGCGCGCAGGCCGGCCAGCAGTTCGCGCAGGAAATCCAGCGCCGGGCCGGCAACCTCGGGAGGCGCGTCGAGCTCGGAAAGCGGAGGACGGTAGGCGTGGACGTCGGTCGGCACGTCCAGCGTGTTCAGCACCACGTCGTCGTCCGCCGGCTGCGAACCGGGACCGATCTGCGGCCGGTGGGCGATCACGGGGATGGGGAAGGTCATCATGGGCGTCTCCTTTTTTCGGTCGCTCAATGGCAATGGCTGGCAGCGCTTGCGTTATTCACGGGAATGCCGATGCCGGGCGGACGCGAGGCGGCGGCGGCCATCAATTCCGGCAGCTGGCGCACGTAGCCGGCCCAGTCCTTGAGACCCTCGATGGTGCCGAGATACTCGCCGTCGCGCAGCGCCAGTAGCGCCGGCCAGAAGCGGATGCCGTAGCGCGCGGCGATGCTGCGCGCCGCCGCCGGCGCCAGCAGGCCGACGCGGGCATCGGTGCCGGCCGCCCGCAGCGCTTCGGGCAGGATGATGGTGAGGTCCCATGTCTCCGGCACCTTGGCCGGATCATCGGCAAACAGCACCAGCGCGGTACCCGGCGCAGCGGTGAATGCGGCCCAGGATTCGGCGTCGAGCGGCTGATAGCCGTAGCGGGCCTGGAGAATGGCGAAGCGCTCGGCGAGGCGCTCCAGACTCGGAGATTTGTTCATGCGTGGCTTCCTTGGTCAGGTGCAGGCTGGAGAAACTCCGGCAGTTGCGGTTCGCGTCCGATCAGGTCGGCGAAGCCGGCCCGGATCAGGGATTCGGTGCTGCCATGGCCGTGGAGGATGGATTCCAGGGCACCCAGCGCGTCGGCAAGCTGCGCGGCCCGTCCGGCATCGATCACTTCGCGCGCGGCGCCGAGGAAGGCGAGCACCCATTGCCCGTCCTGCAGCGGGCCGGTGAGCAGCGTGTCCAGACGCTCGACGCCGTTGCGCCCTTCGCAGAGCGCGGTGGTGCCCTCCATCCGGATCACCTTCATGGGCAAGGCGAGGCACATGCTCAGGCCGCCATGAAACGATCGTCGCCGATGCGACTGGCGGCTTCGGCCGAGGGGCGTCCGGCCTCATAGGCGGCCATTGCCAGGGCGGCGCCGTCGTCGGCCTGCCCCGGAGCGCGCGGCACGGGCGGGAAGCCCCAGTCGCGCAACTGCGCCACGGCCATCGCTACCGCGTCATCCAGCCGCGCCTTGACCACGGCGCGCAGACTGCCGCCGTAGTCCTCGAGTTCCTCGGGCTGGACGCCGATCAACAGAAGTTCCTTCGGCAGCTGGCTTGTGAGGTCTGCGGCAGCGATGACTTCCTGGAAGCCGGTCTGGTGCAGGCTCATCTTCTTGGCGCCCATGA
>CAYTFA010000502.1:0-2095 GCA_964436755.1 uncultured Rhodocyclaceae bacterium
ACGGCGGTCCGGCGAGATAGACGACGTCCTGGCCCGTATGCACCGAGCAGGAAGTGCCCTGACCCGCAGGCGGGGTCGAGCACGCTCACCGCGGCAAGGTCTACCTCGACCTGCTCGGTGGGCACCTCGACCAGCTTTTGCAGTTCCGTTGCGGATTGTTCCGACGGGCGTGCCCGGCCAAGTTCACGGATCACGCGGGCAAGTTCCGGCAGGCGGTCGATGAGGCGCCGGATCTTCAGCACTTCCTGCCAGCCGGCGGATTGCAGCAGGCCGCGCATCTGGTCCCAGCGTGCGTGATTGGTGTCATCGGGCACCAGGCCAAAGACCGCGACGAGTTCGTCGATCTCGCCGCAATGACGCTGCCACTCGGCTGCGAAGGCGTCGATGGCCATCGCCGCAGCGCGTGCCTCATCGGCACCGCGGTCGCGATAGTCGACGATCAGGTCGAGGTGGAACAGCAGGCTTTGCACTACGGTGTCGGCCAGGTTGTCCTCGTCCCGGCAATAGCGCGGAAGCTCCAGGGAGACCATCGCGGCATGCACGGCCTGGGCGATCGGCGGGGGCGGCCAATCCCATTCGGCGCCGGGCGGCAGCGTCCCGTCGCGCAGGGCGGCGCGCAGCCTTGCCAGGGTGGACAGGCGGGGTTCAAGCGAGCCCTGGGTATGGGTGAGCCCGCCCAGCCATAGCGAGCGTGCCAGTGCGTCAAGGGAGGCCAGCCGCTGCTCGGCGACGTCGAACAGCAGCGGCCGTGGCAGGGGTGCGCTCACGCGGCGTCGAGCGTCTCGTGCGCGATCGGGTCCGGCACTGCGCCATCGTCCGTCTCGAGGCGCGGCAGGGCCTGGAATCCGGCGCGGGCGCGGCGCGCCCGCTCGGCGAGGACGGCCACCGCAGTCGCCGTGGCGGCCAGGTTGCCCTCGGCACGGGCCAGTGCCGCATCGTCGAGCCACAGGCTCTGGGCGGCATAGCCAGTCAGGGAGGCGCGCTGGCCGGCAATCTCCCCGGCGTAGCCGGCGATGCGTGCGAGCAGCGCGTCGATCTGTTCGGTACGTGCGGCGACATGACGCGGCCCGTAGCGCCGGCGTCGGCTGTAGCTGAGGCGCGGGGCGCTGGCGCCGCCCTTCGCATCGCCGATTTCGTCCGCCAGATCGGTGGCCGAGAACTTGAGCCGCCCGGATTCGTCGTAGTCGAGGTCATTGGCCTTGCCCTCGACCTCCAGTTGCGCCTCGAAGGCTTCCACCACCCGCGTCAGCCGCGCCGGCGAAAATGCCTCGCGCACTCCCAGCCTTGCCGTGAGCCAGTCGGCGACCAAGGCCTGCCGCTCTGCATCGGGGGCGGTAAGCCAGGGCAGCAGCAGCAAATCCCACAGGGCGATGACGTTACGCCCCTCGCTCGCCGCGGCGACGCGCAGGAGCCAGACGATCGTCACCCAGCGCCGGTCGGAAACGAAAAGCGGAACCCCGGCGAAATAGTCACGCAGTCCGGCGAGCACGATGACGACTTCCGCCGGGACCGCTACGGCACCGGCTTCTTCCGCGAGCACGGCGAGATCGGCGGCGTCGAGTGCAAGCTCGGGCGGCGGCGGCGTCCATTCGCGGGCCGGTCCGGCGGCCAGCAGCGCGCCGAATCCGTTGCCGCTGACGGCGCTTACCGGCAGGCGCAGCAGGAAGCGGTCGAAAAAGGCCTCGGCCACCTCGTCCTCTGGGACGGCGTTGGTGGCTCCGATGGCGCTGACCAGCGGGCAGGCCTGGCGTCCGGCACCGTTGTCGAACACGCGCTCGTTGAGCAGCGTCAGCAGCGCGTTGAGGATGGCACTGTTGGCCTTGAACACCTCGTCGATGAAGGCGATCGTGGCGTCGGGCAGGAAGCCGGCGGTATGCCGCTCGTAGCGGTCTTCTTCGAGGGCGCGGATGGAGAGCGGGCCAAAGAGTTCTTCAGGCACCGAGAAGCGCGTGAGCAGGCGCTCGAAGTAGCGGCCGCCGCGAAATGCCGTGTGCAGGCGGCGCGCAAGTTCGCTCTTGGCCGTGCCCGGCGGCCCGATCAGCAGGGTGTGTTCCCGGGCGAGGGCGGCAAGCAGGCAGAGGCGCACGCTCTGACG
>CAYTFA010000503.1:0-2091 GCA_964436755.1 uncultured Rhodocyclaceae bacterium
CATGCAGGAATTCCTCGACCGGCAGCAGGCGGCGCTGAGCGGCGACCCCGGCGCCGAGCGGGTCAACTAGTTCCTCCGCCGCGCGTTAGGTAGGGACGGCCCCGCGCCGCCCATTCATGCCCATTGAGGAGAATTACGATGCATAAGCTGATCGCCGTTGCCGTATCCACGCTGTTCGCCGCGGGCTTCGCGCTGGCCGCCCCGGAAAAGGCCCCTGCACCTGCCGCGGCTGCACCGGCCGCCGCCGCGCCGGCCAAGGATGCCAAGGCTGCTCCCGCACCTGCCAAGGCCGAAGCGGCGAAGCCCGCCGAAGCCGCCAAGCCGGCTGGCGATTGCGAAGCCAAGGCCGTCAGCAAGGATGGCAAGCCCCTCGCCGGCGCCGCCAAGTCCGCCTTCATGAAGAAGTGCGAAGCCGACGCCAAGGGCGGCGGCAAGTCCGGCTGTGAAGAAAAGGCCGTGAGCAAGGACGGCAAACCGCTCGCCGGCGCTGCCAAGGCTTCTTTCATCAAGAAGTGCGAGAAGGACGCCAAGGCCAAGTAAGCCGACGCAGGCATCACCCAGGAAAACGCCGGCCACGTGCCGGCGTTTTCGCTTCCCGGACTACAATCAACAAATGGACTCTCCGACTCCGCAACGCCCGCAGTACGAACCCGGCGGCGACCGCAGCACGATCGTCGTCGTGATTATCGTCGTCACCGCGCTCGCCGGCATGCTGTTCAGCTTCTTCTCGCGCCAGCACGCCCCCGCCGACGCGCCGCCCCCCCGGTCCCTGCACCTGCCGCCCTCGGCCAAGCCGGATGTGGCGGCGACAGCGCCAGCCACCGCGACACCCAACCCGCCGCCTCCCGCGCCCACCCGCTGACCCCCTATGCAACGGGTTGCATTGCAACTCATTGCATAGTATCGTGGCGGCCATGTCGCTCGATCACGCGCTGCTGGTCTCCCTGCTCGAGAAGCCGAGCTCAGGCTATGACCTGGCGCGCCGTTTCGACCGTTCGATCGGCTACTTCTGGCATGCAACACACCAGCAGATCTACCGGGTCCTGGCCAGGATGGAAGAGGCGGGATGGATATCCGGTCGCGTGCTCCCCGGCGAGGCGGCTCCCGACCGCAAGCAGTTCTCGGTCAGTGGGCCGGGCCGGCGCGAGCTCTCGCGCTGGCTCGCGGAACCGGCGGATCCGGAGGGGGTGCGTGATTCGCTGCTGGTCAAGCTGCGCGGTGCCGCCTTCGACGAACCGGCGCGTCTGCTGCCTGAACTCGAACATCACCGCGCCACGCACGCCAACCGGCTGACTGCCTACCGCGTGATCGAAAGCCGCGACTTTTCCGGGCCGCTGGACCACCGGCGTGCCCTGCAATACCAGGTCCTCAAGAGCGGCATCCGCTTCGAGCAGGGCTGGCTGGAGTGGTGCGAGGAGACGATCGCGCTCCTGCACGACCTCGAACAAGACCCGAAAAGGAGAGCGAAGGAATGAGCACGCACTACCCCCACTTGCTGGCACCGCTGGACCTCGGCTTCACCACGCTGAAGAATCGCGTGCTGATGGGCTCGATGCACACCGGCCTGGAGGACATCGGCAACAGCCACGACCGCATGGCGGCCTTTTACGCCGCGCGTGCCAGGGGCGGGGTCGGCCTCATCGTCACCGGCGGCTTCGCGCCGAACCAGGACTCGATCGTCATGCAGGGCGCCTCCATCCTCAACAACGAGGCCGAGGCGCTCAAGCACCGTGTCATCACCGAGGCCGTGCACAAGCACGGCGGCAAGATTTGCGTGCAGGTCCTGCACACCGGCCGCTACGCCTACCACAAGCGCCCGGTGGCACCCTCGGCGATACGCGCGCCGATCAACCCGGCGACGCCGCACGCGCTGACCGAAGAGGAAATCCAGGCCACCATCGCCGACTACGCCCAGTGCGCGGCGATGTGCCAGTTCGCCAACTATGACGGCGTCGAGATCATGGGCTCGGAGGGCTACCTGATCAACGAGTTCCTCGCGCCGCAGACCAACCACCGCGATGACCGCTGGGGCGGCAGCCTGGAAAACCGCATGCGCTTCGGCCTCGAGGTGATCCGCGCCGTGCGCGCCCG
>CAYTFA010000504.1:0-2087 GCA_964436755.1 uncultured Rhodocyclaceae bacterium
AATGCAGCAGCGCATCGACCAGGGCGCTGTTGTCGGCGCCGTGGCAGGTGGCCTGGACGACCACGTTGCGGGCGAAGCCGAGGTGGTCGCGCAGGGCGAAGAGCTGGTCCTTCGACGCGTCGCAGGGCGTGTACTTGCGCTCCGGCGCGTAAGGAAACTGCTTACCCGGTCCGAACACGTGGCAATGCGCGTCGACGCTTCCAGGCGGAACGCGGAAGGCTGGCTTGGAGGGGCCGGCGTACCAGTCGAGCCAGCCGGGAGTCTTTTCGAATGTCATTCCCTGTCCTCGTTCGCCGCAAGGATGCGGTCGGCCTCGGTACGCCAGTCGGCACTACGCGCGAATCCCGGTGTGCCACGACCGCCAAATACGCCGGCATCGGCGAGGTTCGCCATCCATTCGTCGCGCTCGGCGCTGGCCGTAGCCAGCCAGGGATCGAGCCCGACTTCGCGCAGGGTCTGCGCCACTTCGCGCATTTCCTCGCCACGACGCCGGCCATGCTCGATCACGCGCTGGAAGAAATAGCTGCCCTGCCTTTCCCAGTCGATGCCGGGAAAGGTTTCCTTGAGCGACGCGAGCACGGCATCCTCGACGCCATAGGCGCGCGCCGCGGTGAAGCTCTCGATCACCATCGCCTCGAAGCCCTTGATCATCACGCTGCGGCACATCTTGGTCGCCGAGGCGACGCCTAGCTTGTCCGGCCCGACCTTCGGCGCGAAGCCGAGCGCTTCGAGCGCCGGGGCCAGCGCCACACCATGCGGACCGCCAAGGATCAGCGGCACCTTGCTGCGATAAGGCGGCACTGAGGTCATCACCGCGCCCTCGACGTAGCGCGCGCCTGTCGCCTCGACCCTGCGCGCCGCCTCGCCCTTGGCGCCGGGAGAGGCCGAGTTCATGTCGAGGAAGAAGGCGTCGGGCGCAAAGCCACCGCAGCATGCCTGTGCGGCGGCGACGGTCTGGCTGGCGGTGACGGCGCAGATCACCAGGTCGGCCTTGGCCACCGCAGCCGCATGCGCCGCATGCAGGCTCACGCCATTCGCCGCTGCATGCTCGCGCATCGCCATCGCATCGACCCCATCGGCCGACAGCTTGATGTCGCAGGCAGTCACCACCACACCCTGGCGGCGCAGGTCCTCGGCCAGGATGCGGCCGACTTCGCCGTAGCCGATGAGCGCGACGTGCTTCATCAGTCGATGTACTTGAGCCCGGCCTTCTCCAGGCCCGGCCGCATGTCGTACATGTCGAGGCCGAGCACGCCGGCGGCGAGCTTTTCGCGCTTGGTGCCCTCGTTGGCCTCGCGCTTCGCCGCCGCGTCCAGCGTCTTCGCTGCCAGCGCGCGCGGCACGCAGACCACGCCATCGTCGTCGGCGACGATCACGTCGCCGGGCATCACCAGCTGGCCGGCGCAGACCACGGGAATGTTCACCGAGCCCAGCGTGGCCTTGATCGTGCCCTTGGCGCTGATGGCCTTGCTCCACACCGGGAAGCCCATCTCGGTGAGCGTCTTCACGTCGCGCACGCCGGCGTCGATGACCAGCGCGCGGGCGCCGCGCGCCATGAAGCTGGTGGCCAGCAGGTCGCCGAAGTAGCCGTCGGTGCACTCGGCGCTGATCGCCGCGACGACGATGTCGCCGGGTCGGATCTGCTCGGCCACGACGTGCATCATCCAGTTGTCGCCCGGGTGCAGCAGCACCGTGACCGCGGTGCCCGAGACCTGCGCGCCGGCGTAGATCGGCCGAATGTACGGCTTCAGCAGGCCGACGCGACCCATCGCCTCGTGCACGGTGGCGCTGCCGTAGCGGGCCAGCGCGTCGGCGGTGGCCGCGTCGGTGCGGGTGATGTTGCGGTAGACGACGCCGAGTTCGTACATGTCACTTCCCCCTGGACTTGAGCGCGGCGTCCAGCCGCGGATAGACGCGCCGCGCGTTGCCTTCGAAGATCGCGTGCCGGTCGGCATCGCTGAGGTTCGCGGCCAGGATGTAGCGCTTGGTGTCGTCGTAGTTGAAGCCGGTCTCGGGGTCGACGCCGCGCACGGCGCCGATCATCTCGCTGGCGAACAGCACGTTCTTCACCGGGATCACGGTGTTGA
>CAYTFA010000505.1:0-2075 GCA_964436755.1 uncultured Rhodocyclaceae bacterium
CGATGCCGCTGGTATTGAGGATGCGGATTTCGCGCTGGATGTTGCCTTGCGCCACCCGTGAATACAGTTCGTTGGTGTCCGGATCGTTGAGGAACAGCGAGCCGCGCTCGGCATTAAGTTCATTGGTGGTCATGTCCACCAAGGCCTGCAATACCTCGTCCAAGGTACCGTAGCCGGCCATGCGGCGCGTGACTTCGAGCAGGAGCTCGAGATGGCGCAGCCGACGACGGCCCTCTTGGTCGCGTTCGGCGGGCTTCTTGCGAATTGGCAGCGGTTCGATGGGCTGGTTCATGACCGGGACTCCTGGCTGCAGCGCAATACCTCGATTTGGTCACGCAGGGCCTGTACCGTATTTTGCAATTGTGCGCTCTCATCCGCAAACAGGGTGCGTTCGCGATTGATGGCGTTCGTGCGGTCGATCTGCGCGAGCTCCAGGCTCTCGCGCAGGCCGCCGACGGTATGCCGTAACTGGGCTATTTCGCCCTGGGCAGTCGTCAGCGCGCTGCGTACGGCATTGTCGGTCTCGGCGCGGGTTCGCTCCAGTTCGTCGCGCAGCGCGGCAGCGGTGGCTTTCAATTGCTGCATCTCGTTGTGGGCAGCGGTACGCTCCTGCTGTACGGCATGGTCCCGCTCGGTCCGGGCACGCTCGAGTTCCTCGCGCAACGCCGAGGCCGTGGCCTTAAGGGTCTGCGCTTCCTGTGCCGCCGCGGCGCGTTCCTGCTGCACGGCACGTTCGCGCTCGACGCGGGACCGTTCCAATTCCTCGCGCAGCGCGCCGACGGTCGTCTTCAACTGAGCGATTTCAGCGGCATGAGCCTGTGTCACGCTGAGCGTGGCAGCATGCGTCTCCGCCTGCGCTGCTTCGAGTTCTGCCCGCAGCGCGATTACCGTGCGCTTCATGTCGCGCGTCTCGGCCTGCGCCAGTGCAAGCTCTTCTTCGGGACTGAGATCGGGATCCATGGTCGTGGTCTTGGGCTGGGCTGGCCGGCTGCCCCATGGCGATGCGTTACTCGCAATCGCCGGTGCCGGGCCCGCTCGCCTAAAATCATAGCAGTGACGGCCCTGCAGTGCAGCAGTGGCCGAATCAATACGCCATGGGAAACATTAGCCGACGTCGATTCCTCGTTGCCGGTGCCGCACTTGGAGGTTGCCTTGCCGCCGCACCAGCATTCGCCGAGCCGCGCGGGCGGCGGGTGGTGGTCGTCGGCGCCGGCTGGGCCGGTCTGACGGTGGCGCGCGTGCTGCGCAGGAGCGCAGCCGATCTCGACGTCACCGTCGTCGACCGCAGTGCCGAGTTTCGCTCGTTGCCGCTCAGCAACGCTTGGCTTGTCGGGCTCGGCGCCGAGCCGCGACGACAGGACCATGCCGCGACGGCGCTTGCGTTCGGCTATCGCTTCGTGCAGGCGGAGGTCACATCGATCGATCGCGAGCGCCGGGTCATCGCCACCCGGGACGGAACGCTGGCCTACGATTGGCTTGTGCTGGCGCCGGGCGTGCGCAACGATTACAAGGCGTGGTTTGGCAACGACACATCGGCGGCGGCGGCGGTGCGGGAAAGATATCCGGCCGGCGTGCATGCGGAGGAGCTGGCCGCGCTCAAGCGCAAGATCGCCGAGTTCAAAGGCGGTGATTTCGCCATGGTCCTGCCGCCGGGCCCGAGCCGCTGCCCACCTGCCCCCTACGAACGTGCCGTCATGGCGGCATGGGCATTCCGCCGGCGCGGCCTCAAGGCGCGCATCCTAGTGATCGATCCCGGGGGCGGCATGCAGGCATTCAACCGCGTGTTCGCAGAGCGCTATGCCGACATGATCGTGCACATGACGCATGCTCAGGTGAAGGCGGTCGACCCTTTCCGGCGGACCATTGCCACCGAGTTCGACGACATCGGCTTCGACGACGCCATCCTGATGCCACCGCAGCAGGCAGCCGACCTAGCGTGGCGGGCCGGACTGGTTGCGGAGTCGGCAGAACGGCCCTCGGCCTGGGCCGCGATCGATCCACTGCGGCTAAACGTACCGGGCGACGAGCGGGTGTTCCTGGCCGGCGACCTGATCGACCGGGTTTCACCGCTGTTC
>CAYTFA010000506.1:0-2070 GCA_964436755.1 uncultured Rhodocyclaceae bacterium
GCCGCCACCTGGCTGCTGGAGCGCGCCGAGGCCGAGGGCGCGCGCATCTGGAACAGGCCGCGGGCGATCCGCGACCACTCGGAAAAAGTCGCCATCGCCGAATTCCCGCACTACGCGCCGACCACGCTGATCGCGCGCGACCCGGCGCAGGTGCATGCCTTCATCGACGAGCTGGGCGACGCGATCCTCAAGCCGCTCGACGGCATGGGCGGCAGCGGCATCTTCCGCGTCGGCGCCAATGATCCCAACCGCAACGTCATCGTCGAGACGCTCACCGCCTTCGGCACACGCACCGTGATGGCCCAGCGCTACCTGCCGGCCATCGCTCACGGCGACAAGCGCGTGCTGCTCATCGGCGGCGCGCCGGTGCCCTACTGCCTGGCGCGCATTCCCAAGCCGGGCGAATCGCGCGGCAACCTCGCCGCTGGCGGCAAGGGCGTAGCGCGTCCGCTGCTGGGCCGCGACCGCGAGATCGCCGAGGCGCTGGCGCCGCTGCTCTGGCAGCGCGGCCTGCTCATCGTCGGCCTCGACCTGATCGGCGACTGCCTGACGGAAATCAACGTCACCAGCCCCACCTGCTTCGTCGAGATCGCGCAACAGACGCGCTTCGACGTCGCCGCCATGGCCATCGACGCTTTGGAACGGGAGTGCGCCGGCTCCTGATCGCGGTCGTCGCGGCCCTGCTCCTGGCGGGCTGCGCGCCGCCGGCACCCTGGCGGCAGGAGTCCTTCGTCTTCGGTACCCGCGTCGAGGTTCTGGTGGCCGGCGTTCCGGAGGCGCGGGCCGCCGCTGTCGCCGGTCGCGTGCTGCGCGAGTTCGACCGCATGCACCGCGCCTTCCATGCCTGGCAGCCCTCGCAGCTCTCGGCGCTCAACGACGCCATCGCCGCCGGACGCAGCCACGAGGTCGATGCCGAGCTGGCGGGCTATCCGGCCGAGGCCCAGCGCATCGCCGCCGCCGGCGACCACTTGTTCGATCCGGGAATCGGCCGCCTCATTGCGCTGTGGGGATTCCAGACCGACGACATCCAGGCGCGGCTGCCCGACCCTGCGGCGCTGACCGCACTCGTCGCGCAGCGGCCGTCGATCGCCGACCTGAAGATCGAGGGGCGGCGCATCACCAGCCGCAACCCCGCGGTGGCGATCGACTTTGGCGGCTACCTGAAGGGCGTCGCGCTCGACCGCGCCGCGGCGCTGCTCAAGGAGGATGGCATCGCCAACGCGCTCATCAACATCGGCGGCAATGTCATGGCACTCGGCAGTCGTGATGGGCGCGGCACACCGTGGCGCGTCGGCATCCAGCATCCGCGGCCGCAGTCTGCGGGCGGCGCCCCGCTCGCCTCGCTCGAACTGCGCGACGGCGAGGCCATCGGCACGTCGGGCGACTACCACCGCTATTTCGAGGCCGGCGGCCGGCGCTACTGCCACCTCATCGACCCGCGCAGCGGCGAGCCCGCGCAGGGCACGCAGGCGGTGACCGTGCTGATCGCCCCGGGCAACGGGGCCGGCATGCGCTCCGACGCGCTGTCGAAGCCGATCTTCATCGCCGGGGCCGCAGGCTGGCGTGCGATGGCGGCAAAGCTCGGCGTCGATGCCGTGCTGCGCGTCGATGCCGATGGCCGGGTTGGCGTCACGCCAGCCATGCGCGAGCGCCTGAAGGTCGAAGTACCCGACCTCCGGCTGGAGGTGGTGCCATGAGCGAAGGCGCCGGGCCGGCGAACGACGATCCACGCATCCAAAGCGCCGTACGCGGCGTGGTGGGCATCGCCGCGCTGCGCCGCATCCGCCGCCTCGTCGATGCCGACGCTGCGCACGAGGCCGGCAAGCGTGTCTGGGCCCGGCGGATTGCCGTCGCGCTCGGCGTCGCCATGCTCGTGGCCGTGGCATGGCTGGTTTTCATGCGCTGATACAATCGGCGCATGATCGGACTTTTTCTCCTCACGCACGGCACCTACGGCGAGGCGCTGATACAGTGCGCCTGCCACGTGCTCAACAAGCGGCCGCCGCTGATCGTTCAGCTCGGTGTCTCCGCGCAGGACGATCCGCTCGATGCACTGCCCCTCGCGCACGA
>CAYTFA010000507.1:0-2069 GCA_964436755.1 uncultured Rhodocyclaceae bacterium
CGATAAAGGAGGAGTACCTCCTTGCCGGGCCGCTGGAACCGACCAACGAGCCTTACGCCATAGCAAAGATCGCGGGGATCAAGCTGTGCGAGAGCTACAACCGCCAGTACGGGACCCGGTATTTTTCAGTCATGCCGACCAATCTCTATGGCCCCAACGACAATTACGACCTGCAGAACAGCCACGTGCTGCCCGCGCTGATTCGCAAGGCCCACGAGTCCAAGCTGGCCGGCAAAAAGGATCTCGACGTCTGGGGAAGCGGCGAACCCCGGCGTGAGTTCCTCTACGTGGATGATCTGGCGGACGCCTGTGTCTTCCTGATGGAAGCTGAAATCGCCGAGGGGCTCTACAACATCGGTTGCGGTCAGGATCTCACCATACGCGAATTGGCCGAAACCGTAAGGTCGGTCGTGGGGCTTGCCGGACGAATCGTCTTCGACACTTCAAAACCTGACGGTACGCCGCGCAAGCTATTGGATGTTGGCCTAATGCAGAAAATGGGCTGGGTTGCCCAAACGCCACTGTCCGACGGTATTGTCCTTGCCTACAAGGATTACCTCGCCCGTTCCTCGGGTGAATACCCAGGATAGACGCTCTTGAAGAAAGAGTTTTGGATTCAATAGGGTGTGTTACACTTCGTGCGTTCAATCGATGAACGCATAGAGTTGGCCGCTATGAATCTCAGTGAAAGTACTCATCTTCGAATCCTCAAATTGATCGAGGAGCGGCCTGACCTCAGTCAGCGCGAGTTGGCGCGCCAACTGGGGGTGAGCCTCGGCAAGACCCACTACCTATTGCGGGCTCTGCTCGATAAGGGTTTTGTCAAGATGAACAACTTCCGTCGCAGCGACAACAAGCTGGCCTATGCCTACGTATTGACCCCGGATGGGATTGCTGCGCGCCTAGATTTGACCCGAGACTTTTTGCGCTACAAAGAGGCAGAGTATGAAGCGCTCAGCCAAGAGATCGTCCAGTTGCGCTCTGAGGTTGCCGGAAGCGAGTCCCGGGCCGCCGATCGAGGTGCGGTGTAATCGCCGTGGGTGCAACCGTGCCGCTGACTACGCCGCCGCGTGAGCGGGTATTCCCATCGGCAATCGAACTGAATCTCGAACTTTGCCGGCGAATCGTAGACGCCTCGACATCCGCAGTGGCGCAGAAGGGTACGTTTTCAATAGTATTAACGGGCGGACGATCCGTCGGCCACCTATATGAACTCCTGCGCGAGAAGGACCTGGCATGGGGTAAGTGGCGAGTCTATTGGGGCGACGAACGTTGCCTCCCGGCCGATCATCCCGAGAGAAACAGCCGGCTTGCCATGGATACATGGCTGAATCATGTGGCAATTCCGCGGTCGAGCATTTTCGTAATTCCCGCGGAACTGGGTGCCGCAAGAGCTGCAACGCTTTATACGGACCAGCTCAACGCTGTAGATTGTTTCGATTGCGTGGTGCTTAGCTTGGGCGAGGATGGGCACATCTCCAGTCTATTTCCCGGCGCAGATCTTGAGTGCGCCTTGCCCGTTACGCCGGTTTTCGATGCTCCAAAGCCACCGCGACAGCGAGTTAGCCTGAGCCTACGGCGCTTGGCCTGTTCATGTGAGGTCGCCTTGCTCGCGATCGGCGACAGCAAACGTGCAGCGCTCAATGCCTGCCGCGCGGGCATCACTGTTTCAGGTGCAGCAATCAGTTGGTTACCACATACAACGGTATGGTGTGACGCTGCGGCAGCAGGGGCGGGCACCATTCCCGCAGTCGAATGAGCCCCGGAAATGCACCCGCCAATCCCTTCGCGGTTGCTCGCGAACTTTGGCAACTGTTATCGGCACCACAGCGTCGCCTGGCTCAGGTCCAGGGATTGCTGATGATTGTGGCGATGGGATTTGAGACCTTGGGCGTGGGTTTGGTATTTCCATTGCTGGCGATGGTGTCCAAGCCCGGCCTTGGTTCGGGCATACCGCTGATCAAGACCCTCCGCGAGAGCTTGTCTTTGACCGGACAGACGGAATGGCTGGTGGTCGTGCTCTTGGCCTTTCTGGCTTTCTATGTCGCAAAAACAGTCTTTCTGGCCTT
>CAYTFA010000508.1:0-2064 GCA_964436755.1 uncultured Rhodocyclaceae bacterium
TCAACCTGCCGCGCTACATCGACAGCACCGAGCCCGAGGATCTGCAGGACATCGACGGGCACCTGCGCGGCGGCATTCCGGAGCGGGATATCGATGCGCTCGCTGCGTACTGGCAGGTGCTGCCGAAGCTGCGCACGGTGTTGTTCGAATCGGCAGGCCGGCCCGGCTACACCAGACTGCAGCTGCCGGTGTCCGAGGTGCGCCCGACGATCTTCGGTCATCCCGAATTCGCGGCGTACAACCGCGCGGTGAGCCAGCGGTTCGAAAGCTGGCGCGCGTCCGCAACGAAGCAGCTCACGGCCTTCGGCAAGGACGGTCACCCCAAGGCACTGATCGAGCGCATCGCCGACGACCTGCTCGCCGCCTTCCGCGAGGCGCCGCTGCTCGACGCCTACGACGTCTATCAGCACCTGATGGACTACTGGGCTTCAGTCATGCAGGACGACGCGTATCTCATCGCGGCCGACGGCTGGGTGGCAAAAACATCCCGGATTCTCGTGACCGACAAGAAGGGCAAGACCAGGGACAGGGGCTGGAGCTGCGAGCTGATCCCCAGGTCCTACATCGTCGCGCGCTACTTCGCCAACGAGCAGGCGGCCGTGGACACCGCGCAGGCGGAACTCGAGACCACCACCGCGAGCCTCGCCGAACTGGAAGAGGAACACGGCGGCGAGGAAGGTTTCCTCGGTGCGCTCGACAAGATCGCCAAGGCCGAAGTCAGCGCCCGGCTCAAGGAGATCAAGGGCCTCATGACGAAGGATCAGGACGCAAAGGACGAGGCGACCGTGCTCAAGCGCTGGCTGGAGCTGTCCGAGAGCGATACCACGCTCAAGCGCGCGGTGAAGGAACAGGAGGCCGCGCTCGACGATCTCGCTTGCGAGAAGTACCCCACGCTCAGCGAAGCGGAGATCAAGACGCTGGTGGTGGACGACAAGTGGATGGCGCGCCTCTCGGCCGCCGTGCAGGGGGAGCTTGAGCGCGTCTCGCAAACCCTGACCTCGCGCATTCGCGAACTGGCCGAACGCTACGCCACGCCGTTGCCGCAGGTCACCGACGAAGTGGCGAGGCTCGCTGCCCGAGTTGAAGAGCACCTGAAGCGCATGGGGGCCACGTGGAACTGACCCGCGCCGACGGCTACCAGCAGCTACTGGAACAGATTTCGGATGCCTATACCCAGGGGCGAGTTCGGGCGGTGCAGGCGGTCAACACCCAATTGATCGAGACCTACTGGCAGGTCGGGCAACATATCGTCGAATACGAACAGGCCGGCAACCTCCGCGCCGAGTATGGCAAGGCGCTGATCAACAAATTGGCCATCGATCTCGGTCTGCGCCACGGCAAGGGCTTCAGCCGCAGCAATCTGGTGTACATGCGCTTGCTCTACCAGAGGTACCCAATAAGTCAGAAGCCTTCTCACCAATTGAGCTGGTCGCATTATGTCGAGCTGCTCAAGCTCGACGATGACCTGGAGCGCAGCTTCTACGAAAAACAGGCCATTGCCGAACGCTGGTCGGTGCCCGAACTCAAGCGCCAGAAGGCGTCGTCACTATTCCTGCGCCTGGCCGCCAGCAAGGACAAGGCCGGCATCCTGCAACTGGCGGCAGAGGGGCAGATCGTCGAGCAGCCTGTCGACCTCTTGCGTGAACCCTACGTGTTCGAGTTTCTGAAGATTCCCGAGCCATATCAAATATCGGAAACCCGGCTCGAAACCCTGCTTTGCGATCACCTTCAGCCATTCCTGCTGGAGCTCGGCAAAGGCTTCACTTTTGTCGGTCGGCAATACCGGGTGACGATCAATAACCGCCATTACAAGGTCGATCTGGTGTTCTACCACCGCATCCTGCGCTGCTTCGTGCTCATCGACCTGAAGCTGGGCGACGTGCAGCACGATGACATCGGCCAGATGAATCTCTATCTCGGCTACTTCGCCAACGAAGAAAATGCCGAAGGTGACCATCCGCCCATCGGCATCATCCTGAGCCGCCACAAGGATGAACTGCTGGTGGAATACGCCACCTACGGCATGAACAGCCAGCTCTTCGTGCAGAAATACCAGCTCTACCT
>CAYTFA010000509.1:0-2055 GCA_964436755.1 uncultured Rhodocyclaceae bacterium
CCCAGGCGATCTGCATGGCGACCAACGACTTCCACCGCGCCTACCACGCCTTCGTCGCCAAGCAGAAGCCGGTGTTCGAGGGCGACTGACGTGGCCGACGCAAGCTATCTCGACTGGCCCTTCTTCGAGCCGCGCCACCGCGACCTGGCGGTCGCGCTCGAAGGCTGGGCTCGCGAACGCCTGGGCCACGGGCATCCGGCGCGCGGCGTGGCAACGGACGACGCCTGTCGTGACCTGGTCCGCCAGCTCGGCACGGCTGGCTGGACGCGGCACGCGATCGGCGGCACAGCCTGGGGCGGCCATGGCGAAGGCATCGATACGCGCGCCATCTGCCTTATCCGGGAAACGCTGGCACGCCATTCGGGTCTCGCCGATTTTGCGTTCGCCATGCAGGGACTGGGCAGCGGGGCGATCACCCTGTCCGGAACCGACGCGCAGAAGCGGCGCTATCTGCCGCGCGTCGCGGACGGCTCGGCCATCGCCGCGTTTGCACTGTCCGAGCCCGAGGCCGGGTCCGACGTCGCTGCCCTGCGTTGCGCGGCGCGGGCGGAGGGTGACGGCTACGTGCTGGACGGCGAAAAGACCTGGATATCCAACGGCGGAATCGCCGACTTCTACGTAGTCTTCGCGCGTACCGGCGAGGCACCGGGCGCGCGCGGCATCAGCGCTTTCGTCGTCGACGCGGGTACGCCGGGATTCGAAATTGCCGAGCGTATCGAAGTGATTGCGCCGCATCCGCTGGCACGCCTGCGCTTCGATGGCTGCCGGATTCCGGCGTCGAGCCGCCTCGGCGCGGCGGGCGAGGGCTTCAAGATCGCCATGCGCACCCTCGACATCTTTCGCACTTCGGTCGCCGCCGCCGCGCTCGGCTTCGCGCGGCGGGCGTTGGACGAGGCGGTGGCACGCGCGTCATCGCGCCAGATGTTCGGCAAGACGCTCGCCGATTTCCAGCTGACGCAGGCCAAGCTCGCCGATATGGCGACGGCAGTCGATTCGGCGGCGCTGCTGGTCTATCGCGCCGCCTGGCTGCGCGACCAGGGCAGGCCCGTCACCCGCGAAGCCGCGATGGCCAAGATGATCGCGACGGAATCGGCGCAGCAGGTGATCGACGCCGCCGTGCAGATCTTCGGCGGCCTCGGAGTGGTCTGCGAGATGCCCGTGGAACGTCTCTACCGGGAAATCCGCTCGCTACGCATCTACGAGGGTGCGACGGAGGTGCAGAAGCTGATCATCGCGCGCGAACTGCTCAAGGGCGGCGCGGGTACCGAGGCGGCATGAAACCCCAGGAGGAGAATCACATGAAGACATCCGCTCAGCACCTGCCATCGCTGCGCGTGGCCGCCGCGGACGAGCCAAGCCAGGCACAGGCGGCGCCATCGTCCACCCACCGCGTCCTGCAGCCCGCCGGATGGGCGGCGCCACGTGGCTACTCGAACGGGATCGAGGCGCGCGGACGCACCGTGGCGATCGGCGGCCAGATCGGCTGGGATGGCCAGGGCCGGTTCCATACCAGCGACTTCACCGCACAGGCGCGACAGGCGCTGCAGAATGTCCTGGCCGTTCTCGCCGAAGCGGGGGGGCAGCCGGAGCACGTGATCCGCATGACCTGGTACGTGGTGGACAAGCGCGAATACGTTGCGGCCTACCCCCAGCTCGGGCGCGCCTACCGCGAGGTGATGGGGCGCAACTTCCCGGCGATGACCGCCGTCCAGGTCGCGGGGCTGATCGAGGACGCGGCGCGCGTCGAAATCGAGGCGACGGCGGTCATTCCGGATTGAAGGTCGCCTCCGCGCGGCTGATAAGATGCGCGGATGAAACCAAGCCGAAGCGAGTTCCTCGAAATCCGTGGCCGGCGCCTCCACATCCGGCGCTGGGGGCGCGACGACGCACCCCTGCTGGTGCTGCTGCATGGCTGGTGCGACGTGTCGGCCTCCTGGCAGTTCGTCGTCGATGCGCTGGCCGGCGACTGGAACATCGTCGCCCCGGATTGGCGCGGTTTCGGCCTCTCGCAGTGGAATGACGACGTCTACTGGTTTCCCGACTACATTGCCGACC
>CAYTFA010000510.1:0-2049 GCA_964436755.1 uncultured Rhodocyclaceae bacterium
CGATTCGATGATCTTCACGTAGCCGGTGCAGCGGCACAGGTTGCCCGCCAGCGCCGCCTTGATTTCCTCGCGGTCGGGATGCGGGTTGGTGCGCAACAGCGCCTCGGCCGCCATGATCATGCCCGGCGTGCAGAAGCCGCACTGGCTGCCCAGGTGTTCATGGAAGGCACGCTGCAGCCGGGACAGGCGCCCCTCGTGCGCAAGGCCCTCGATGGTCTCCACGTCGCGCCCGGCGACGCTGTGCGCCAGCGTGCTGCAGGCCAGGCGCGGGCGCCCGTCGATGAGCACCGTGCAGGCGCCGCATTCGCCGCCGTCGCAACCCTGCTTGGTGCCGGTCATGCCGACCGTGTCGCGCAAGTAGTCGAGCAGTAGCGCGTTCTCCGCCACCGCGTCCTCGCGCGGCCGCCCGTTCACCGTGATCCTGAGAATCGATTTCATGCCGCTTCCCCTTTTCGGCAAGGCGATCCCGCGCATTATTGCTGGACTTCCAACAATTTGCAAGGGAATCGTTTGGCCGCCGGCCTGGCGCTGCGATGCGGCTTGCGTCGGCCCGGCGCCTGTAATAGAAAAGCCGGCACCACGCCCGCCATGACCCCTGCCGCCCCTCCTCCGCCCGCCACCCATACGGTGCCGCGCCTTGCCCGCCTCGCCCTGCGCCTGCTGGGCTGGACGCTGCTCGACCTGCCGCGACGCCCGGCGAAAGCCGTGGTGATTGGCTACCCGCATACCTCGAATTGGGACTTCCCGGTCGGCATCCTCGCCATCGCGGGGCTTGCCCTCGACGGGCGCTGGGTCGGCAAGGACACCCTGTTCCGCTTCGGCGGCGGGCCGCTATTCCGCGCGCTGGGCGGCATCCCGGTCAACCGGCGCCAGAACACCGGCTTCGTCGAGCGCATGAAGGAAGAATTCACGCGGCGCGATTCCTTCCTGCTGATCATGGCGCCGGAGGGCACGCGGCGGCGCACGCAGGGATGGAAGTCGGGCTTCTACCGGATCGCGCGGGCCGCCGACGTGCCGGTGCTGGTCGCCTTCATCGACTGGCCCCGGCGCGAGATCGGGCTCGTCGCCGAAGTCCGCCTCAGCGGCGACGCCGATGCCGACATGGCGCGCATCGCCGCCTGCTATGCGGGCCGCGCCGGTTACCGCCCGGAAAACGCCTCTCCGCTGCGCCTCCTATGATCCTGCTGCGCGACCTGCATTTCTCCCGCAACGGCGAAACCCTCGTCGGCGGTGCTTCGCTGCAGCTGCATCCGGGCTGGAAGGTCGGCCTCACGGGCGCCAACGGCAGCGGCAAGTCCTCCTTCCTCGCCCTCCTGCGCGGCGAGCTGCACGCCGACCGCGGCGACCTGGAGATGCCGCCGGGGTGGGTGCAGGCCCATGTCGCCCAGGACACGCCGGCGCTGCCCGATGCCGCCATCGAATTCGTGCTCGACGGCGACACGGAGCTGCGCCGAATCGAACGCGAGCTGGCCGAGGCCGAGGCCAGCCACGACGCCACGCCGGATTCCCACCACGCCGGCGACCGCATCGGCCTGCTGCACGGACGGCTGTCCGAGATCGAAGGCTATGCCGCGCCGGCGCGCGCCGCAGCACTGATGCACGGCCTCGGCTTCGTCGACGCCGATTTCCGCCGTCCCGTGGCCGAGTTCTCGGGCGGCTGGCGCGTGCGGCTCAACCTCGCGCGTGCGCTGATGTGCCGCTCGGACCTGCTGCTGCTCGACGAGCCCACCAACCACCTCGACCTCGACGCCATCCTCTGGCTCGAGGGCTGGCTGAAGGCCTACCGCGGTACGCTGCTGCTGATCTCGCATGACCGCGATTTCCTCGATGCCGTGTGCAGCCACGTCCTCGCGATCGAGAACCGCCGCCTGCAGCTCTTCACCGGCAACTACTCGGCCTGCGAGCGGACCCGCGCCGAACGCCTGGCCAACGACCTGGCGCTGGCCGAGAAGCAGCGCCGCGAGGCTGCCCACCTGCAGAGCTACATCGACCGTTTCCGCGCCAAGGCGACCAAGGCGCGCCAGGCGCAGAGCCGGATCAAGATGCTGG
>CAYTFA010000511.1:0-2044 GCA_964436755.1 uncultured Rhodocyclaceae bacterium
GGTGAAGGTGCCGTCCTTTTCCAGGAAGGAGGCGCCGGGCAGGAAGACGTGGGCGTACTTCGCGGTTTCGTTGAGGAACAGGTCCTGCACCACCACGCACTCCATGGCGGACAGCGCCGCGGTGACGTGGCCGGTGTCGGGGTCGGACTGGGCCGGGTCCTCGCCCTGGCAGTAGAGGCCGCGGAACGAGCCGTCGAGCGCGGCATCGAGCATGTTGGGGATGCGCAGGCCCGGCTCGGGCTGGATCGCAACGCCCCAGGCCTGCTCGAACAGCGTACGCGTGGCCGTGTCGGAGACATGGCGGTAGCCGGGCAGTTCGTGCGGGAAGCTGCCCATGTCGCACGAGCCCTGCACGTTGTTCTGGCCGCGCAGCGGATTGACGCCGACGCCTTCGCGACCGACGTTGCCGGTGGCCATGGCGAGGTTGGCGATGGCGATCACCGCGGTCGAGCCCTGCGCGTGCTCGGTGACGCCGAGGCCGTAATAGATCGCCGCATTCCTGCGCCCATTCGCGCCCGTGGCATACAGCCGCGCCGCGGCGCGCACCTCGGCCGCCGGCACGCCGCTGGCGGCTTCCAGCGCCTCGGGCGAATTCTCCGCCCGCGCCACGAACGCGCGCCACTCGGCAAAGGCCTTCGGCTCGCAGCGCGCGGCGACGAACGCCTCGTCGACCAGATTCTCGGTGACGATGACGTGGGCCATGGCCGACAGCACGGCGACGTTGGTGCCGGGCCGCAGCTGCAGGTGGTGGGCGGCGCGCACGTGCGGCGAATCGACGAGGTCGATGGCGCGCGGGTCGACCACGATCAGCTGCGCCCCTTCGCGCACGCGCCGCTTGAGGCGCGAAGCGAACACCGGGTGGGCATCGCTCGGGTTGGCGCCGATCACCATGATCACGTCGGCCTGGGCGATGGACTGGAAGGTCTGCGTGCCGGCCGACTCGCCCAGCGTCTGCTTGAGGCCGTAGCCGGTGGGCGAATGGCAGACGCGGGCGCAGGTGTCGACGTTGTTGTTGCCGAAGGCCGTGCGCACCAACTTCTGCACCAGGTAGTCCTCTTCGTTGCTGCAGCGGCTGGAGACGATGGCGCCGATGGCATTCGTGCCGTGCTTCTTCTGGATGCGGCGGAATTCGGCGGCGACGTGCGCCAGCGCCTCCTCCCAGCCCACCTTGCGCCAGGGGTCGCTTATCTTCCTGCGGATCATGGGCGTGGTGACGCGGTCCGGGTGCGTCGCGTAGCCCCAGGCGAAGCGGCCCTTGACGCAGGCGTGGCCCTCGTTGGCACGGCCTTCGTCGGCCGGCACCATCCTCACCACCTGGTTGCCCTTGAGCTCGGCGCGGAAACCGCAGCCGACGCCGCAATAGGCGCAGGTGGTATCCACGCTGCGCTCGGCCTGGCCCAGCTCGACCACGGTCGTCTCGACCAGGGTCGCGGTCGGGCAGGCCTTGACGCAGGCGCCGCAGGAAACGCAGTCGGAGTCCATGAAGGACTCGCCCTGCCCGGCTGCCACGCGCGAGCCGAAGCCGCGCCCGGCGATGGTGATGGCGAAGCTGCCCTGGACCTCCTCGCAGGCGCGCACGCAGCGGTTGCAGACGATGCACTTGGCCGGGTCGTAGCGGAAATAGGGATTGGATTCGTCCGTCGCCGCATCGAGGAAGTGGTTGGCGCCGGGACGCCCGTCGCCGGCGCCGTAGCGCACCTCGCGCAGGCCCACCACGCCGGCCATGTCCTGCAGTTCGCAGTCGCCGTTGGCAGCGCAGGTCAGGCAGTCGAGCGGGTGGTCGGAGATGTAGAGTTCCATCACGTTGCGCCGCAGCCTGGCCAGTTGCGGCGACTGGGTGCGCACCTTCATGCCGGCCTCGGCCGGCGTGGTGCAGGAGGACGGGAAGCCCTTGCGTCCCTCGACCTCCACCAGGCACAGGCGGCAGGAGCCGAAGGGCTTGAGGCCCTCGCTGTCGCACAGCTTGGGGATCATCACGCCGGCGGCAACGCCGGCGCGCAGCAGCGGCGTGCCGGCCGGCACGCTGACGGCGATGCCGTCGATC
>CAYTFA010000512.1:0-2043 GCA_964436755.1 uncultured Rhodocyclaceae bacterium
CCCGCGTGGCTCGGCGGCGGGGGGCACTGCGTACGGCATGGACGGCTCCGCCCCCGTGCCCTTGACCTGCAGCGGCTGCTCGCGCTGCAGCAGCCAGGCCAGGCCGGCGGCGATCTCGCGCGCCGAGAGGCCGTGGCTGTCCTCGATGCCGCGCACCAGGTCGAGGAAGAAGTCGAGGCGCTGCTCGTTGCGCGCATCGACGATCTGGCGGATGAAGCGGGCCACGCGCCGGTCGGCGATGTCGGACAGCGTCGGCATCGCCAGCGGCTCGATCTTCTGCCGCGTCGCGTATTCGATCGCCTTCAGCATGCGCGTCTCGCGCGGCGTGATGAACAGGATGGCGCGGCCGGTGCGCCCGGCGCGGCCGGTACGGCCGATGCGATGCACGTAGGCTTCGGTGTCGTAGGGGATGTCGTAGTTGATGACGTGGCTGATGCGCGCTACGTCGAGGCCGCGCGCGGCAACGTCGGTGGCGACCAGGATGTCGATGTTGCCGGCCTTGAGGCGGTCGATCACCTGCTCGCGCAGGCCCTGGGTGAGGTCGCCGTTGATCGCGGCCACGGCATAGCCGCGCGCTTCCAGGCGTTCGGCGAGCTCGACAGTGGCGGTCTTGGTGCGCACGAAGATGATCGCCGCGTCGAGGTCGTCCTCGACTTCGAGCACGCGCGTCAGGGCTTCCATCTTCTCGCCGGCGTGGGTCTTGCAGTAGGCCTGGCTGATGGCCGCCACCGTTGCCGTGGCCGCCTTGATCTTGATTTCCTGCGGCTGGCGCAGGTGCTTGCGCGCCACGCGGCGGATCGGCTCGGGCATGGTGGCCGAGAACAGCGCGGTCTGGCGGGCCTCGGGCGTGTGCTCGAGGATCCACTCGACGTCGTCGATGAAGCCCATGCGCAGCATCTCGTCGGCTTCGTCGAGCACCAGCATGCGCAGCTGGTCCAGCACCAGGCTCTTGCGCTCGAGGTGGTCCATGACGCGACCCGGCGTGCCGACGATGACGTGGGTGCCGCGCGAGAGCTGGCGCAGCTGCACCACCATGCTTTGGCCACCGTAGATGGGCAGGACATGGAAGCCGGGCAGGTGGTGCGCGTATTTTTGCAGCGCCTCGGCGACCTGGATCGCCAGTTCGCGCGTCGGCGTCAGCACCAGGGCCTGGGGCACGGCGCGCGACAGGTCGACCTTCTGCAGCAGCGGCAGGGCGAAGGCGGCAGTCTTGCCGGTGCCGGTCTGCGCCTCGCCGAGGATGTCCTGCCCGGCCAGCAGCGGCGGGATGCAGGCGGCCTGGATCGGGGAGGGCGTTTCGTAGCCGACGGCGGCCAGGGCGTCGAGAAGGGGGCGGGAGAGGCCCAGCTGGTCAAAACCAGGGCCGGTGCTGTCGTCAGTGGTCGTCATGGCGGACCTGCCGTGGGCAGGTGGGAGTGGATGCTGGGAAGACGGGGGGACGCAGGCGCCGCCCGAGGGCCGGCATTATCGCAGACTCGGGACTCCGGTCCGCAGCAGGCCGGGGTAAACTTACAATTTGACAAGGACAAAGCTGTTCGCATCGGGTCATGACCTGCGAAATCACCTGGGAAGAGCGGGGCGTCTACAAGCGCTTCAGCGGACGCGTGTCCTATGCCGAGTATCGCCGCAGCCAGGAGCAGGTGCTGGCGGACCCGCGCACTGATTCGTTGCGCTACATCATCAACGACGCATCGGCGCTGGAGGGATTTGCCGGAACCGCCGAGGACGCGGAGTATTCGGCCGCCTTCAACTACGGTTCGAGCCTGTCGAACCCGCTCATCCGCGTTGCCTTCGTCACCCGCGACTTGCGCCTGATTGCGATGATCAAGTTCGCGTCGGTAATTTCCTCGTATCCGATCCGGATCTTTTCGACGCTGGCCGAGGCGCGTGCCTGGGCCATGGAAAACGTCGCGCCCTAGCGGGGCGCCAGCCACTTGAGCAGCGTCGCGTAGAACTGGTCCGGGCTGACCGGCTTGGCAATGAAGTCGTCCATGCCGGCCTCCAGGCAGCGTTGGCGATCCTCGGCAAAGGCATTGGCGGTCA
>CAYTFA010000513.1:0-2043 GCA_964436755.1 uncultured Rhodocyclaceae bacterium
AACACACGGGGCGGTAGTCAAACGCGTCACGGCCAAGGTTGCGGCCGCAACGAAGGGCCAACGGCCATCAGGCGTTGTAGTGCATTCGTGCGTTTGATTTCGTGAAACCGAACACCTAGACTTTCCGCCGATGTTCACGCCTTTCCGCCTGCGCGGCATGACGCTCGCCAATCGTGTCGTGGTATCGCCGATGTGTACCTACTCGGCGCAGGATGGCATGCCGGGCGATTTCCACTTCCAGCACTACGCGGCGCGTGCGCTGGGCGGCGCGGCGCTGGTCATGACCGAAATGACCTGCGTTGGCCCGGAGGCGCGCATCACGCCGGGGTGCGCCGGCATCTGGAATGACGAGCAGGCTGCGGCATGGAAGCGCATCGTCGACTTTGCCCATGCCAGCAGCCACGCCAGGATGGCCCTGCAGATCGGCCATGCCGGACGCAAGGGCTCGACGCGCCTGGCCTGGGACGGCATCGACCAGCCGCTGCCGGCCGGCAACTGGCCCCTGCTGGCACCTTCGCCCCTGGCGTATGTCGAGGGCGTCTCGCAGGTTCCGCACGCCATGACGCGGGAGGACATGGACCGCATCAAGGCGGACTTCGTAGCCGCCACGCGGCGCGCGGCCGGCGCCGGCTTCGACATGGTGGAATTCCACGCCGCGCATGGCTACCTGATGTCCTCCTTCATTTCCCCGCTGACCAACCGGCGCGAGGACGACTACGGCGGTTCGCTGGAGCGGCGCTGCCGCTTCCCGCTCGAGGTGTTCCGCGCCATGCGCGAGGCATGGCCGGCCGAGCGGCCGATGTCGGTGCGCATCTCCGCGCACGACTGGGCGCCGGGCGGGCTCACGCCCGACGATGCGACCGAGGTGGCGGCCTTCTTCAAGGCGGCGGGGGCCGACATCATCCATGTCTCGTCCGGGCAGGTCGTGCCCGACGATGCGCCGGTATATGGACGCATGTACCAGGTGCCGTTCTCCGACCAGATCCGCAACGAACTGGATGTGCCGACCATCACCGTCGGCAACATCTACGAGGCGGACCACGTCAATACCATCATCCTTGCCGGTCGTGCCGACCTGTGCGCCATTGCGCGACCGCATCTGGCCGACCCGGCGTGGACACTGCACGCAGCCGCCGAGCAGGGTGTAAGCACTGTGGAATGGCCGCGTCCATACCTGAGCGGCAAAGCGCAGCTGGAACGCAATCTCGAGCGCGCGGCGCAGCTTGCGCTCAATGCCTGAGGATCACGCCATGAAACACTTGCCTGGCCAGCCCCACGAACTGCCGCGCCACCGCCTCCCGCGCGGGGACTACGCAGCGCAGCACTTCCGCTTCGAGATGGAAGGCGCCGTCGCCCGCATCAGCCTCAACCGCCCCGAGCGGAAGAACCCGTTGACCTTCGACTCGTATGCCGAGCTGCGCGACCTGTTTCGCGGCCTGACCTACGCCGACGACGTCAAGGCGGTGGTGCTCACCGGCGAAGGGGGCAACTTCTGTTCCGGCGGCGACGTGCATGAAATCATCGGCCCGCTGACCCGGCTCGACATGCCCGGGCTGCTGGCCTTCACGCGCATGACGGGCGACGTGGTGAAGGCGATGCGCGCCTGTCCGCAGCCCATAGTCGCTGCCATCGACGGTGTCTGTGCCGGGGCGGGGGCGCTGCTGGCGCTCGGCTCCGATATGCGCCTGGGTACCGCCCGTTCGAAGACGGCCTTCCTGTTTACCCGCGTTGGGCTGGCCGGCTGCGACATGGGGGCCTGTGCCCTGTTGCCGCGCATGATTGGCCAGGGCCGCGCCACCGAGCTCCTGATGACCGGCCGTGCGTTGGGTGGCGAGGAGGGCGAGCGCTGGGGCTTCTTCAATCGCCTGTGTGCGGCGGAGTCCCTGCAGGCCGATGCGATGGCCCTGGCGCAGGAACTTGCGGGGGGGCCAACCTTCGCCCACGGCATGACCAAGAAGATGCTGCAGCAGGAATGGAACATGGGCGTCGACGAAGCAATCGAGGCGGAGGCCCAGGCCCAGGCGATCTGCATGGCGACCAACG
>CAYTFA010000514.1:0-2043 GCA_964436755.1 uncultured Rhodocyclaceae bacterium
CGGCCTTTCACGGCAAGCCGTGGATCTACAGCGTCATCAACAATTTCGGCGGCAACAGCGCATTGCGCGGCGACCTGCGATTCCTGGCCGGCGACCCGGCCGCCGCGCTTGCCGCGCCCGGACGCGGCAAGCTGGCCGGCTTCGGCCTGGCGCCGGAAGGCGTCGAGAACAACGAGGTCGTCTATGCGCTGGCCGCCGATGTCGCCTGGCGGACGACGCCGGTCGACATCGACGCCTGGCTGCGCGGCTACCTCGCCCGCCGCTACGGCCGCGCAACGCCGGACTTGCTGCTGGCCTGGCAACTCCTGCTGCGCGAGGTCTATGTCGGCAACGGGCAGAAGTACAGTATCCGCCACGCACTCCAGCGTCGGCCGGGGCCGTGGCCCGAGTCGGAGGTCAATCCGGCACCGTCGATCGACCGCGTGGCCGCGCTGTTTGCTGCGGCGCCACCCGACCTGCAGCGGCAATCCCTGTTCCGTCGCGATCGCATCGACGTCACCGTGCATGCGCTCGCCATGCGTGCGGATGCCTTGCTGCGGGTCGCGCTCGCCGCGCATGCCGCGGGAAGCCCTCGCCAGCGTGAGGCCGCGGCCACCGAGGCAGTGGCCACGATGCGGCGCATCGACGAAGTGCTGAAGGGCGACCCGCAATTGCACCTGGCCACCTGGCTCGATGCGGCAAGGGCGCAGGGCACATCGGCGGTCGAGCGGGCGCAGTTCGAACGCAACGCTCGCTGGCAGATCACGCAATGGGGCGGGCCATCGCTGCACGACTATGCGGCCAAGCTCTGGCACGGGCTGGTCGGCGATTTCTACGCGCGGCGGTGGGAACGCTACTTCGACCTGTTGCGCCAGGGCGCCGATGCCGCCGAGATCGAACGCGAACTGGTTCGCTTCGAGACGGCGTGGGCCGAACAGGCGCGTAGCGACTGACCCGCCGCACGCGCCGTTCGAGCGACTATTTGCGACCGGCCGCGTAGTTCAGCGGCCCGCCGGTGAAGGGCGCGAACCCGGTGCCGAAAATCACGCCGGCATCGGCCAGATCGGCGTCGGCGACGATGCCGGCGTCGACCAGCTTGCGGGTCGCGTCGATCAGCGGTTGTACGAGGCGTAGTGCCAGCCCCTCCGGCGCATTGCCCGCCGCGCCCTTCTGCGCCTTGCCGTCCACGTAGCGGTAGAAGCCCTCGCCGCTCTTCTTGCCCAGTTTGCCGGCGGCAACCAGGTCGAGCACCTTCTGTGGTGGCGTCGCCGACTTGACGAGTTGCTCGCCGACCGCCTTGGCGACATCCAGGCCGACCGTGTCGGCCAGTTCGACCGGTCCCATCGGCATGCCGAAGGCAACCGCCGCGGCGTCGATGGTCTCGGGCGAGAGGCCTTCGTCGACACAGCGCATGGCTTCGTTCATGTACGGCGCGAGCACGGCATTGACGAGGAAGCCCGGCGCGTCCTTGACCGGCAGCGGCAGCTTGTCGATCTTGCGCACGAAGGCCGCCGCACGCGCTGCCTGCCGCGGATCGGTACGTTCACCGGCGACGACCTCGACCAGCGGCATCATCGACACCGGATTGAAGAAGTGGATGCCGACCAGACGCGACGGATCCTTGAACGTCGACGCAATGTCGGCCAGCTTGAGCGAACTGGTGTTCGACGCGATCAGCGCGTCCGGCCTGGCGCGCGCCTCGATGTCGGCGAAGAGCTTCTGCTTGGCCTCGAGGTTCTCGAAGATGGCCTCGATGATGACGTCGGCCTGGCGCACGCCGTCGCCGCGCGGGTCGGCAATCAGGCGATCCATGGCAAAGCGCGCCTGCTTCGGGTCGCGCAGCTTCTTGGCAAATAGCGCCGCGGCGCGCTTGACGGCCGGCGCGATGCGCTCGATGGTCTGGTCCTGCAGCGTCACCGTCATGCCGCGCAGCGCGCACCAGGCGGCGATGTCGCCGCCCATGACGCCGGCGCCGACGACATGGACGCGTCTTGCGGTGAACGCGGAATTCTTGCCAAAAGACTTGGGTCGCTCCTGCAGGTGATAAACACGCAGGAGGTTGCG
>CAYTFA010000515.1:0-2041 GCA_964436755.1 uncultured Rhodocyclaceae bacterium
TGGTGACGAAGAACAGGTGGTCGGCGTTGAAGATGCGCGCCGCGTTGCGCTCGGAGGCCGCCACCGGGCCGGTGTGGTCGAGCAGCTGGCCGAGTTCCTCGACGGCGTTGCAGACGTCGGCGCGCAGCATGTTCTCGCCGAAGAACTGGTGGAACATCTGTCCCACCGGGCTCTTGAGGAAGGCGACGCCGCCCGAGTGGCCGGGGCAGTGCCAGGAATAGGAGCCGTCGGCCGCGTAGTGCGTCAGGGCGCGGAAGAAGGGCGGCGGCAGCGAATCGAGGTAGGCACGCGCCTCGCGCACGACGTGACGGGCGATGAACTCCGGCGTGTCCTCGTACATGTGGATGAAGCCATGCAGCTCGCGCAGGATGTCGTTCGGGATGTGGCGGCTGGTGCGCGTCTCGCCGTGCAGGAAGATCGGGATCTCGGCGTTCTTGAAGCGGATCTCCTCGACGAAGGTGCGCAGGTTGAGCACCGCCGGGTCCAGTTCCGGGCCCGGCGTGAACTCCTCGTCGTCGATGGAGAGGATGAAGGCCGAGGCGCGGCTCTGCTGCTGGGCGAAGGAGCTGAGGTCGCCGTAGCTGGTGACGCCGAGCACGTCCATGCCTTCCTTCTCGATGGCGTCGGCCAGCGCGCGGATGCCGAGGCCCGAGGCGTTCTCCGAGCGGAAGTCCTCGTCGATGATGATGATGGGGAAGTGAAAACGCATTGCGGTTCCCTCAAAAGCAAAAACCCGCCGGGAGCGGGTTGGACGAAAAGGTGGGAGACCCGGCGCTAGGCGTCAGATCTTGGGCAGGGTGACGCCGGTCTGCCCCTGGTACTTGCCTCCGCGGTCCTTGTACGAGGTCTCGCAGACTTCGTCGGACTCGAAGAACAGCACCTGGGCACAGCCCTCGCCGGCGTAGATCTTGGCCGGCAGCGGCGTCGTGTTGGAAAACTCCAGCGTCACGTAGCCTTCCCATTCGGGCTCGAAAGGCGTCACATTGACGATGATGCCGCAGCGCGCATAGGTGCTCTTGCCGAGGCAAACCGTCAGCACGTTGCGCGGAATGCGGAAGTACTCGACCGTACGCGCCAGGGCGAAGGAGTTGGGCGGAATGATGCAGTGGTCAGCATTCACCTCGACGAAGGAATTCGGATCGAAGTTCTTCGGATCGACGATGGTGGAGTTGATGTTGGTGAACAGCTTGAATTCGCGCGAGCAGCGGATATCGTAGCCGTAGCTCGAGGTGCCGTAGGAGACGATCCTCTGCCCGTTGGCCTCGCGCACCTGGCCAGACTCGAAGGGTTCGATCATCTTGTGCTGCTCCGCCATGCGGCGGATCCACTTGTCAGACTTGATGGCCATGGCGCATCCGGGTTCGGTGAAGGCGCGAAGTATACGGCCTAACCGGCCTCAGCAGAGCAGGTCGGCCAGCCGCGCCACGTCCGGGCCCGGGTCGGCGCGGGCAATGCCCATCAGCGGCACCCCGCCGACGTGGTGCGCCAGCGCGTCGAGCGTCTGTTCGAGGGGCACCGCCGAGCCCTCGCTCTCATTGACCACCACCGCGGCAACGGGCACACCGGCGCGCGCCAGGGCTTCCAGCGCCGTCAGGGCATGGCTCAGGCTGCCCAGGTAGCTGCCGGCGACGAGGACGCCGGGCAGGCCGCAGGCGGCGATCCAGTCGCGCACCGTATGCCGATGGTCGAGCGGCACCATCACGCCGCCGATGCCCTCGACCAGCAGCGGCCCCGGCGCTTCCGCCGCCGCGCGCCGGGTGAAGGCGACGACCGATTCGAAGGGCACCTGGCGGCCCTCCCGCGCCGCCGCCATGTCGGGCGACAGCGGTGCCGCATAGCGCCAGGGCGCGATGGCGTCCAGCGACCGTTCGTCGGGCTCGCTGCCAAGGGCGGCGAGCAACTGGCCGGCATCGCTCGCCTGCGCGGCGGCCGGGTCGAAGCCGGAGAGCACGGGCTTGAGGGCCGCAGGACGCAGCCCCTGCGCCCGCCAGTGGCGCAGCAGGGCGCAGGCAAGCCAGGTCTTGCCGATGTCGGTGCCGGT
>CAYTFA010000516.1:0-2039 GCA_964436755.1 uncultured Rhodocyclaceae bacterium
ACACTGCAATTCAAACAGGAAATGGAAATAATGACGCAACAATATCTACTATTGGCAATAATAACTCAGCTGCAAATGGTGGATGTGCAACATGTGGTGGCGCCTCTTCGGTTTCAAATAACGGAAACGGAGCAGGAAGTAATAATAGCGCAACATCAAATACCTCTAACTAAGCAACAACAGGTCAAACAAATAGTGCAAATGTCGGAAATAACCTAAATCAAGAAACTGTTACTGGTGGTAATACTGCATCACTAAATGTTGGTGATTCTTCAATCCAAACAGGAGATGCAAATACTTCTGGAACTGTTATTACATCAGTTAATACAAATGTTGATGGAGTTGCAGTTGCAACCTTTAACGTCAACGACAATCACAATGGTGATATTGTTTTGTCTCCAGGTGCTGCAACATCATATTGTCAAAATGGTTGTGGAGCACAGAACAATACAAGCAACTCTGGAAACGGTGCAGGATCTACGAACAACGCAGATAGCAATACAACAAACAATAGCACCACAGGGCAATCAAACAATGCTGTAATCGGGAGCAATCTTGATCTCAGTGCAAACTCCGGAAATAATTCTACAGAATTTAACACTGGTGGAGATTCAAATATTGTTACTGGGGATGCAAATGTTAATGCAAATGTATTAACAATGGCTAACAATAATATTTCTGGAAATGTTCTTTACAACGTAGTTAACATTTTTGGAGATTTGGTTGGAGATATTATCTTGCCACAGTCAACAATTGATGCACTCATGTGTGGATGTGACTCATCAAGCAACGTTGCAAACACTGGAAATGGAGCAGGGTCTACAAATAACGCAAATAGCAACACTGTTAACAACAACACTACTGGTCAATCAAACAATGCTGTAATTGATAATAACCTTACCTTTGATGCAACAACAGGAGACAATAACTCAAGCTTCAATACAGATGGTAATTCTTCAGTTACAACCGGATCATCAAATGTGTCTGCTAACGTACTTAATATCGCAAACTCCAATATTGCAGGTGGAACATGGTGGTTGGTAATTGTTAATGAGGCTGGACATTGGATTGGAAAGATCATGGGATCGCCAGATGGTGCAACAATGGCTGGAAGCGAGGGAACAGAATTCGAAGTAGATCCAGTAACCGGAGCGGTCTCAGCAGTCAACAGCGGCAACGGAGCAGGAAGCAACAATACTGCTAACACTAATACAACAAATAACACTACAACTACACAATCAAACGACGCCCATATCCAAAACAACATCAATCTTTCAGCAAATACTGGAGGCAGTAAATCAAGCTACAACACCGGTGGATCATCAAACATCGTTACGGGAGATGCAAACATTATTGCAAACATCGTCAACTTTGTTAACAACAATGTAACAGGAGGCGGAAAATTGGTAGTAACAGTAGTAAATGTCTTTGGAAGCTGGCTTGGAGACTTTGTAGCTCCCGGTCAACAAAAAAGAAACACGGCATCCAATGGTTCAAACTCTAATAACTCAAACACAACTACAACAACCACTACTAATACAACAACCACATCAACTGTTGCATCAGCAACCGGAAATGCTAACACTACAAGCACTACAAAAGTCCAGCATTACACAAAAAATAGTGTCTCAGGTTCTGTAAAGGGATCAAGCATAACTGGAGGACAGAACAATCTTGAAGCTACTGTTGCAAAAAGCGTAGGGCAAGACGGTTCTGCAGCAGTAGCTAAAAAAACAATCAATGTAAATATCGCATGGTTACTGATGGCACTTCCACTCTTTGGAATTGCATTTCTTGCTAAAAAATCTTTTGTTCCTGTCCGAACACTCGCTGTGAGAGGAATACACCTCTTTCTATGATTCGTAAGGCAGGTGTAGTTACCCTCTGCCTACTATTCACCTTACTCGTTCCATCATCAGTAAAGGCAGATGAGATTTCTGTTACCGTTAATAACAACGGTTCTTCATCCAACAATTCTGTTACAGTTCAATCACAAAATACTACAACAACGACCCAGTCAAATAACGCAAACGTTACTA
>CAYTFA010000517.1:0-2034 GCA_964436755.1 uncultured Rhodocyclaceae bacterium
CGTGGACCGGCGCAGCACGGCATGCAGCAGCAGCCACAGCGCCAGGCCGGCGCCGGCGCCGAGCAGGATGCGTCGCGCGATGTCGCCGGGCCGTGCCGCGAAATCGTCGCCGAGGTGGCGGCCGCCATGCCTGAGGCGCGGGAAATCGCGTTCCGCGCCGTCGCCGACGGCTTCCTTGGCAAACAGGTGGGTCGCCAGCGGCGCCGAGTAGGTCTTCTCCGTCTTCTGGCGCAGATCGACGAGCAGCAGGTCGAGTGCGGAATTGACCTCGACGGCGTACCGAACCGGTGCGCCGGGAGCCGAGTCGAGCCGGGTGCGGTAATGCAGCGAATCGAGCAGGCCGACGAGCACGAACACGGCCAGCACCGTGGCAGCCGACATGGCCGCGCCGTCGCGCAGCACCCGGCCCCAGGCGGCGCGCAGGGCATCCTCGCCGCGCGCCCAGAACGCCAGCGCACCGACGGCGGAGATCAGCGCAAACAGCAGCGCGTCGGACCAGAGCACCACCACCTGAAAGCTCATTGCAGCCGCACCCGCGGATCGGCGACCGTGTAGGAGATGTCCGTCAGCAGCAGGCCGAGGATGTAAAGCACCGAGCCGATGAATACCATCGAGCGCACCACGGCGAAGTCCTGTGCATTGATGGCATCGATCGTGTAGCTGCCCAGTCCCGGAATGCCGAAGAAGGACTCCGTCAGCAGGCTGCCCATGAACAGCGTGGGAATCACCACCACCACGCCGGTGAGGATGGGGATCAGCGCGTTGCGCAGCACGTGGCGGAACAGCACCACGCGCTCCGGCAGGCCCTTGGCCCGCGCCGTGCGGACATAGTCGCGGGTGATCTCCTCGAGGAAGATGGTGCGGTACCAACGTACCGAGCCGCCGACGCCGCCGACCACGCCGATGATCACCGGCAGGACGATGAACTTGCCCGCATCGAGTCCGCCGGCGTAGCCGGAGATCGGCACCAGGTGCCAGACCTTGGACACCAGCCACTGCCCGCCGATGATGTAGAAGAGCCCCGACACCGACATCATCGCCACGCACAGCACGACGCCACCGAAATCGAGCGCCGTGGCGCGGAAGAAGACCAGCAGCAGCGCACAGGCGATCGCGGCGAAAAGACCGAGGACGAAGGTCGGCACGGCAATGGCGAGGCTGGGGCCCATGCGCTCGCGGATCTCGCGCGCGATGTCGCGACCGTCGTCGGCACGGCCGAAATCGCCGACGAACATGCGCGCCGACTTGGCGAAGAAGATCGTGTCGGTGAAGGCCCCGGCACCCGGCGCACGTTCGTTCCACAGCAGGGGCTTGTCGTAGCCCCGCTCGGCCTTCCACTTCTCGATCGCCTCGGGGGTCACGCGCTTGACGCCGAGCTGCATGCGCGCCATGTCATCCGGGGTGTTCACCACGAAGAACAGGGCGAAGGTAAGCAGGTTCACGCCGACCAGGATGGGGATGGCGTAAAGCAGGCGGCGGACGATGTAGGCCAGCATCGCGGACGATTATCGCGCCATGGACGATGTCCCGGGGAGGTCGCGCCCGAATAGCATGGCGAGGAATTCGCCGCGCATCGCCGGGGTGAACTCGTGGCGGCTGACGAATTCCGCGGGCGCACCCGGCCCGGCCCATTGCAGGCCCCAGATGGGCGCAATGCGGGTCGGCAGCATCGCGTACCGCGCATCGCCGACGAAGCCGGGCCGGCGCGCATCATCGATCACGAAGCCGTCGGAGAAGCCGCGGAAGCGCTCGATGTCGGCCACGCGTCGCGCGTCGCCACCGGCAATTCGTTGCGCCGCATCGGGCGCCAGCAGCGGCCGCGACTCGCCCGGATAGTGGCGCACCTGCGTACCGAGGTGGAACGCATCGACGAAGACGCGCCCATCGTGGACGTACAGGCCGCGCCAGAGCGCCAGGTTGGCGAGCGTCGGCTTCACCGAGAGTTGCGCGGCCTGGTGGCCGCGCGCGGCGGCGGCGGCGCGCAGAGCCGCGTCGGCCCGCTGCTGCTGCACGGCGCTGGCGCCGAGGTAGGCA
>CAYTFA010000518.1:0-2026 GCA_964436755.1 uncultured Rhodocyclaceae bacterium
TGCGGATGTAGTCGAGCAGCGAGGTCTTGCCGTGGTCGACGTGGCCCATCACGGTCACCACGGGCGCGCGCGGCAACTGTTCCGCATCCTTGTGTTCCGCCTCGTCGGCGAGGAAGGCATCCGGATCGTCGAGCTTGGCGGCAAACGCCTTGTGCCCGAGTTCCTCGACCACGATCATCGCGGTCTCCTGGTCGAGCACCTGGTTGATGGTGACCATGGAGCCCATCTTCATGAGCGCCTTGATCACTTCGGTCGCCTTGACGGACATCTTGTGCGCCAGGTCGGCCACCGAGATCGTTTCCGGCACATGAACTTCGCGCACGATGGCCTCGACCGGCTGCTGCGGCGACGCCTCCTCGTGGTGGGACGGCTTGCCGTGACGGCCACCGCCCTTGGAGCCGCGCCAGCCGGCGGTGCCGGCATCGCCGCGCGTCTTGATCGCGCGCCGCTTCGCCGCATCCTCCTTGAAGGCATCCTTCTTCGCCGACTTGCCCTTGGCATCGTCAGCCTTGCCGGCAGGCTTGTGGATCGTTCCGGATACGCCGGCTCCGCCCTGCTCGGCAGCCTTCTTCGCCTCGGCCGCAGCCAGCTGTGCCTGCTGCTCCGCCAGGCGCGCCTCGGCCTCGGCGCGGGCACGCGCCTCGCGCTCGGCCTTCTCGCGGAACTCCGCGGCCTGGATTTCGGAAAGCTTGCCCTGGCGCCGTGCCTCGGCATCACGCAGCGCCTGCTCGGCGGCGTCGATGATCGGCTTGGGCGCGGCTTCGACCGGAGCAGCCTGCGCTGCCGCCGCGGCCTCGGCCTGGGCGGCCGCTTCGGCGGCCGCAGCCGCTTCCTTGGCGGCCTCGGCCGCGGCTTCGCTGGCCAGTTCGGCCGGATCGCGCTTGACGAAGACGCGCTTCTTGCGCACCTCGACCTGGATCGTCCGCGCCTTGCCGGTGGAATCCGCCGCCTTGATCTCGCTGGTCTGCTTGCGCGTCAGCGTGATCTTGGCCTTCGGCGCAGTCTCGCCGTGGGCACGGCGCAGGTAATCGAGCAGCCGCGTCTTGTCCTGTTCGGAGAGCGTGTCGTTCGACGCCTGCTTGTTAACACCGGCTTTCGCCAGCTGCTCCAGCAGTGCCGGCGCCGGCATCTTGAGCTCGGTCGCGAATTGGGAAACTGTCATCATTGCCATCGCTGCTACCTCACTCTTCCGCGGCGAACCAGTGAGCCCGCGCGGCCGTGATCAGGGCCGTGGCGCGCTCTTCCTCGATACCGGTAATTTCGACCAGTTCGTCCGTCGCCAGGTCTGCCAGCGAATCGCGATCGGTGACTCCGTTCTTGGCCAGCTTGGCCGCCAGCGGCTTGTCCATGCCGTCGAGCGACAACAGGTCGTCGGCAACCTTCTCCATCTGCTCTTCGTCGACGATGGCCTCGGTGAGCAGGACATTGCGCGCGCGCTCGCGCAGCTCGTTGACCGTCGCCTCGTCGAAGGCCTCGATCTCGAGCATTTCCGCCAGGGGCACATAGGCAACTTCCTCCAGCGTCGAGAAGCCTTCCTCGATGAGGATGTTGGCGACCTCCTCGTCGACGTCGAGCTTCTCCATGAACAGGGAGCGGATGGTGCTGTGCTCCGACTCGGAGCGCTGCTGCGACTCTTCGATGGTCATCAGGTTGATGGTCCACCCGGTCAGTTCGGAGGCGAGGCGCACGTTCTGCCCACCGCGCCCGATGGCGATCGCCAGGTTGTCCTCGTCGACCACCACGTCCATCGCGTGCTTTTCCTCGTCCACCAGTATGCTCTGCACTTCGGCCGGAGCCAGCGCGCCGATCACGAACTGGGCCGGATCGGCCGACCAGAGGATGATGTCGACGCGTTCGCCGGAAAGCTCGTTGGTCACCGCCGTGACGCGCGAGCCGCGCATGCCGACGCAGGTGCCGATCGGATCGACGCGCGGATCGTTCGACTTGACGGCGATCTTGGCACGCATGCCAGGGTCGCGGGCGCAGGCCTTCAGCTCCATGAGGCCGTCGGAGATTTCCGGCACTT
>CAYTFA010000519.1:0-2025 GCA_964436755.1 uncultured Rhodocyclaceae bacterium
GCGAGATCCGCAACCAGTATCCGGTCATCGTCCTCACCGGCTACGGCTCGATTCCGAATGCCGTCAGTGCGATTCGCGAGGGCGCTGCCGACTTCCTGACCAAGCCGGTCAATGTCGACGAACTGGAGATGACCGTACGCCACGTGCTGGAGACAGCCGAGTTGCGCACGTCGAACCAGTTCTACCGGACCCAGCTTGCGGCGCACCGCCCCGGCCCCCTGGTCTTCGACAGCCCGGCCATGCGCGAGGTGCAGGCGATGATCGACGCCGTCGGCCCCACCGACACGACGGTGCTGATCCTCGGCGAGTCGGGTACCGGCAAGGAACTCGTGGCGCAGGCCATCCATGACCGCAGCGCGCGTGCGCAGCGCGAACTGGTCGCCATCGACGGCAGCGGCCTGCAGGAGAACCTGTTCGAGTCGGAGCTGTTCGGCCACGAGCGGGGCGCATTCACCGGCGCCGACCGGCAGAAGAAGGGGCTCATCGAGGAGGCCGCCGGCAGCACGCTGTTCCTCGACGAGGTCGGCGACGTCGGGGCGGCCATCCAGGCCAAGCTGCTGCGCGTCATGGAGACGGGAACGTTCCGGCGCCTGGGCGGCAACAAGACGCTGACGGCGGATGCCCGCTTCGTCGCGGCGACCAACCGCGACGTCGAGGCGATGAGCCGCGACGGCCGCTTCCGCAGTGACCTGTACTTCCGCCTGTCGCGCTTCGTCATCACCATCCCGCCCCTGCGCGAGCGCCGCGAGGACATTGAACCGCTGGCGCGGCATTTCCTTGCGCTGCTTACGCGCACGGCGCCGATGGACATCGCGCCGGAGGCCATGAAGGTGCTGGCCGGCTACGACTGGCCGGGCAATGCGCGCGAGCTGCGCAATGCGGTGGAGCGGGCCATCATCCTGGCGCGCCCCGGAAGCCAGGTTCGCGCCGAGCATTTCTCGTTCATCCCGCGGGCCCTGCCCGGCGAGACCGTGCTGCGCTTCGCCAGCGAGCCGACGCTGGAGCAGATCGAACGCGAATACCTGCGGCAGGTCCTGGCGCGAGTGGGCGGCAACCGGCAGAAGACGGCCGCGGTGCTCGGCATCAGCGAACGCAACGTGTACCGGCTCATCGAGAAGCATCGTCCGGCCTGACGCCGGCGGGTCTGTCCCGGCGGCCCCATCTTCGCTATAATTCGCGCCCTGCACGACAGGTGCGGACGGTGGTGGCTGTAGCTCAGTTGGTAGAGTCCCGGATTGTGATTCCGGTTGTCGTGGGTTCGAGTCCCATCAGCCACCCCAGCGATTCCCTGGCCCGCGGGCATGCGCCCGCGGGCCTTTTACCTTCTGCAGGGGGCTCAGCCGCGGTCGCGGTCGTGTGACCAGCCCTCCCGGTGCTCCCTGCGGTACTCGCCATCGTAGTGCCGGTGGTCCCTGTGCATCTCGGCGCGCTCATGGGCATGCCAATGCTCGGGCTCGAAGACCCAGCGCCCTCCGCGGTGCTCCCAGCGCCCGGGGACATGGGAGTAGCCGTCGCGTGCGAGCAGCCAGCGTCCGCCGACCCACTCGTGGTGGCGGCCGGTCCACGCCCAGTAGCCTGGCGCCCAGACATACCCGACCCGGGGCGGGGGGATCACTTCGAGGCGCGGCGCGGGCGGCGGCGTGCCGATATCGATCGCGACGGATACGCCGCCATTGCCGACGCGCAGGTCGATTTCGTTCGCCAGCGCGCGGGTGGTGCCTGCCAGGAGGCTCGTGGCGGCCAAGGTGGCGGTGATCAGTTTCAGGTGTCTCATGGATGTCTCCTCGCATGGATTCGTGAAGCCGCCGGGGATTGTTTCCGGCGGTGCCTGAGCGTAAGAACGCGTGGCGAGGCACCCGGTTGAGCGAAGCAACAATGTCTTGCAATTGGTCACGCCGCAGCGGTCCGGCGCAACAATTGGTGACAGGCGCGAAAGCGCGTATCTAGTCCCCGGCGGGAGGGCGATCCGGAGTGCGGCGGGCGGCGACCCAGCCGACCGGGCTGGCGTTCTGGCAGCCGGCGGTC
>CAYTFA010000520.1:0-2025 GCA_964436755.1 uncultured Rhodocyclaceae bacterium
GCCCTTGTGCTCCTGGCGCGCCTTGTCGATGATCGCGTCGGTAAGCTTGAGCAACTGGTCGAAACTGCTCACGGCTTCGTTGTTGACCAGGTAGCGGCCGTCGACGACCAGGGCGGGGACGCCACCAATGCGTGCCGCAGTGGCTTCCTGGTCTCCACGCTGGACGTTGCTCCCCATCGAGAAAGCGTTATAGGCGTCCGCGAACTTCTTGCCATCGATGCCCTTGCTCGCTACCCAGGAGAACACGGCCTCGTCGTTCTTGAATGCGACGCGCTGCTCATGGATGGCGATGAAGACGGCGGCGTCGAGTTTCGCCAGTTCCCCGATGGATTCGAGGGCGAAGTAGATGCGGGAGAGGCGAGCCCACTACGGCCGGTTGAAGCTGACGGGCACCCGGAGGAAGCTGACATCCTTCGGCAGCCGGGCGGCCCACTGGCTGATCAGCGGATGGAAGTCGTTGCAATGCGGGCAGCCGTACGAAAAGAACTCCACGACCTCGATCTTGCCCTTGGGAGTCGCCAGCGGCGGGTTGACGGGCTTGTAATCCTTGCCCGCCTGGGGCTCGGCAAGGGCCGGCGCGGCGGCGAGGAAGGTCGAGACAAGGGCCGCCAGGGCCATGGAAACGAGAGTGCGCATGAAATTCTCCGTGGAAAATCGCTTGGAGCGGAATTGTACGGCAGCGTTCCCCATAAAATGCGCCAATCTGGAATGGGTTGACTGGAAGGCAGGCATGGACCGACTGGCGGCGATGCAGACTTTCGTGCGGGTGGCCGAGGCGGGCAGCTTTACGGCGGTGGCCGACCAGCTTGGCGTGGCGCGCTCGGCGATAACCCGCCAGATCGCGGCGCTCGAGGCCCACCTTGGCGTCAAACTGATCGCGCGCAGCACCCGGCGCCTGTCCCTGACCTCGGCCGGCGTGGCCTATCTCGAGCAGTGCCGGGAGATCCTCGATCGCATAGACGAGGCCGAGAGCACCGTGGCGGGCGACCGGCAGACCTTGCGCGGAACGGTCCGCGCCAGCGTGCCGATGAGCTTCGGCCTGACCCACCTGACGCCGCTGATCCTCGATTTTTCGCAGGCGCACCCGGATATCCACATCGACCTCGACTTCAACGATCGGCACGTCAATCTGATCGAGGAAGGCATCGACGTTGCGGTACGCATTACCGATCGGCTTCCGGACACCACGGTGGCACGCCGACTGACCACGTGTCGCTCGGTGGTCGTCGCGGCGCCGGCCTACCTCAAGCGTCATGGCGAACCGAAGCAGCCAGCCGACCTCGTCCGCCACGCCTGCCTCATGTACTCGCTGAGTTCGCGGTCGAGCTGGGCGTTTCAGGGCGAGGGACAGGCGCAGTTGGTCGACATCGGTGGCCCGTTGAGCGCCAACAACGGGAACGCGCTATGCGAGGCCGCCGTGCGCGGCATGGGCGTGTTCTATGGACCGACCTTCGTCGTCGCCGACATGGTGCGCGCAGGCAAGCTGAAGCGCATCCTCAGGAATTTCCCGCTGCCTTCCTTCGACATGTACGCGGGATTTCCCGGCAACCGCTTCGTCCCGGAGCGCGTACGTGCCTTTGTCGATTTCCTTGCGGCGGGGCTCGGCCCTGAGCCCTGGTGGGATCGCGGCCTCGACCTCGACTGATATGGATCTACCGGTCAACCCGTTCAAGCGAAAGCTGCGTCATCACGATTTTCAGGTGGGGCTGTTCGTCGGCATTGGCAGTCCCTATGCGACGGAAATCGTCGCCACGGCCGGATTCGACTGGCTGCTGATCGACGCCGAGCATTCGCCCAATACGCCGGCCACTGCCTTGCCGCAACTGCAGGCCGCAGCGCCCTATCCGGTTGCACTGGCCCTGCGCCCGGTCGATCACGATCCCGCCCTCATCAAGCAATACCTGGACATCGGAGTGCAGACGCTGCTCGCGCCGCTGGTGGACGACGCCGCCCAGGCGGTCGCGCTGGTAAGGGCGATGCGCTACCCGCCGCGCGGAATCCGCGGCGTCGGCGCGTCGCTGGCAC
>CAYTFA010000521.1:0-2024 GCA_964436755.1 uncultured Rhodocyclaceae bacterium
CGCGGCCTGCCGCACCTGACGGTGATCGCCATGACCGCCAACGCGATGCAGGGCGACCGCGAGGCCTGCCTCGAGGCCGGCATGGACGACTACGTGGCGAAGCCGATCAAGGCCGCCGAACTCGCCGCCAAGCTGGGAGCCCTCGCTGCCGCCGGCGGCGCACGCCATGCCGCCGTGCTCGCCGGGCAGCCCAGTGCGAAGGGTGCCGCGCGCGACGATTTCGATTACGCCGGCGCCGTGGCGGCAATGGATGCCGACATCGTCGAGGCGATCGCGCCGGCCTTCCTCGAGCACTACCCCGTCGAGGCAGAGCGGCTCAAGGCGGCTCTGGCGAAAGGCGATGCCGACGCGACGCGTCGCATCGCGCATTCGCTGAAGGGAACCCTCGGTGCCTTTGGTGCCGAGCCGGCGATGCGGCGGGCACACGAACTCGAGGCGCTGGCGCGCGCCGGCGACCTTGCCAATGCCGAACCCCTGGCGCAGGAGGTCTTCGAGTCCGCAGGGCGCCTCGTCGACGCCCTGCGCGCGCAGACAGGCGCTGCCTAGCTGGCGCCGACGCGGCGCTTCAACGCATCGAAATACGCGGCAACCTGCGGCGACCCCTCGGCCGGTGCCCAGGGCGCCCGCTCGGCCTCGGCCAGTGGCCGGAAGGGGCCCGCCTTGGCCTCGAGGAACACGGAATCCGGCGCCAGCGCAACGACCGTATGCCAGGTTCCGTGCGGGATGTCGGCGCCCAGTGCGCCGCCGTCACCGCCGATGCGCAGCACCTGCGTCACCGCCCCGGCATCGTCGAAGATCACCAGCGCAAGCATGCCGCGCAGCGCGACGAAGGTCTCGTCCTTGGCCGCGTCGAGGTGGCGGTGCGGCGCCACGTAGGAGTCGGGCTGCATGGCATTGAGCAGCCGATGCGCGGGGAAATCGTCGCCCGGATGGAAGTTGCGGTTCTTGCGCCGGCGCGGACTGGCGGCCGCCTCGGCGCAGACGGCATCGAGCAGCGCTGCGTCGATCGGCGTGATCACGAGTACACCACCTTGACGTTCTCCGGTGCAAGCCATTGCGTAAGGCCGTCGAGCAGCGCGTCGTCGAGGCGCACCCGCCACGACTCGGGCAGCGGCAGTTCGGCCGTCGCCTCGCCGTTGCGATAGGCGACGCGCACCGGGCAGGGTCCGTTGCGGAACGGGGCCAGCATGGCTTGCAGGCGCTTTGCGTCGGAACCGCCGTTCATGGTGAGGCGCAGGCCGCGCGCGAAGCGTCCGCGGGCCTCGGCCAGGGTAAAGAGCTTGTCCGCCGTCACGCGCAGGCCGCCGCTGAAATCGTCGCGCTGCACCTTGCCCTCGACCAGCAGCAGCTCGTCCTCGCGGATCTTGGCGCGCTGGGCTTCCCACAACTCGTTGAACACGGTCAGCTCGAGCTGCGTCGTGCCGTCGTCGATCTGCACCACCGCCATCTTGCCGCGCCGGGTCATCTGGGTGCGCGTCGACATCACGACGCCGGCCAGCAGCACCGGCTCGCGCTGGGCCTCGATCTGCCCCAGGCGGCGCCTGACGAAGGCCGACAACTCGGCCGCATACGCATGGTAGGGATGGCCGGAGAAGAAGAAGCCGAGCGCGGCCTTTTCCTGCATCAGGCGTTCGCGTTCGCTCCAGTGCGGCGCATCGACGTAGTGCCCGGCGTCACCGGCGGCACTTTCCTGCATTTCAAAGAGGCCGCCCTGCAACGCGTTGCGCTCCGCCTGCTCGGCCGCCTCGAGCGCGATGCCGGCCGAGGCGAGCAGGCGGGCGCGATGGTCGTCGAGCGCGTCGAAGGCGCCCGCGCGGATCAGCGCCTCGATCACGCGCCGGTTGACCACGCGCTTGTCGATACGGCGGCAGAAGTCGAAAAGGTCGCGGAAGGGCCCGCCCTCCTCCCGCGCCTTGAGGATCACCGAGAGCGCCGACTCGCCCGTGCCCTTGATCGCACCCAGCCCGTAGCGGATGGTGCGCCCATCGACCGGGCGGAGACGGATGCCGCTGGCGTTGATGTCG
>CAYTFA010000522.1:0-2021 GCA_964436755.1 uncultured Rhodocyclaceae bacterium
CAATCTGCCGTCAGCAAGGCATTAGGTTTGTTGAGTTTGGAACCCGCGACGCAGGCGTTGATTGAGGATGGGCGGTTGGATGCGGGTCACGGTAAGGCACTGTTGGGTTTGCCGGGCACAATACAGCTTCGGTTGGCGGAACAGGCGGCCGATGAGGGTTGGAGTGTGCGGGAATTAGAGCGGCAACGAGCCAAGTTAACCGCCGCTTCGCCATTGCAATCGGCTATGCCTAAACCGCGCGATCCGGATTTAGATCGCTTGGAAAAGCGGCTGCGGGAACGATTGGCCGCGCCGGTGCGTTTACGCTATGACGCTGCGCGCGCACGCGGTTGTATTGAAATCGGGTTTGCCAGTCTGGATGAATGCGACGGTATTCTGGAACGATTGGGGTTACGCGAGCTTGAAAGCTGAAATCTGGCGTCGTTTTTATGGCTGAAACCGTCGGCGTTACTGCACAAGTCGCTTGGATTTTCGGCAGCGTCATGTTGTATTGGGCCTATTGCATCGCTTGGGGTATCGTCGGAGCTTTACGTTCCCACACGGCGGCGGATTATTTTCTTGCAGGCGGTCGTTTATCGCCGTTGCTGTTTACATTAACGGCGACCGCCACTTGTTTTTCGGGATGGACGTTTATAGGACATCCTGGTCTAACATATACGGACGGTTGGCAATACGCCTATGCTTCTTTTTATGCTTTAACGATTCCTTTAACCGGCGTTCTTTTCCTGAAACGGCAATGGTTGTTGGGCCGTATTTACGGTTTCACAACTCCCGGCGCGATGCTTTCCCACTATTTTCGCTCCGACTGGATGCGGGTTTTAGTGCTTGGAGTGATGTTGCTTTTTTCCGTACCTTATATCGGTTTGCAATTGCGGGCCGCCGGTTTTTTATTCAACGTTCTGACCGATGGTTTATTAGGGATTCAATTCGGGATGTGGGTATTGGCGAGCATCGTGATCAGCTATGTCGCTTCCGGCGGGCTGCGCACGGTGGCCTGGGTCGGCGCATTGCAAGCGCCGCTGTTAGCCGTCGGTATTGTGGTCATTGGGCTGTTGACGTTGCATTATGTCGGCGGCTGGGATCGGCTGATGGCCGGCGTAGCGGCTCTGACGCACGATGACCCGGTGCGAACGTCGGAAGGTTACAGCCATTACTTGGCGATTCCCGGCGCGATGCAATGGGTGCGCGATGGTTCGCAAGCGATTGGCGGGGTGTGGACCGGAACGATGGTTTTGACGTATTTGCTGGCGCTGATGGGCATTCAGACTTCGCCGGCTTTTTCAATGCTGGCGTTGTCCAGTCGTCGTCCGTCGTTCGCTGCGCAGCAGGTTTGGGCGTCGGCGTTTGGGATGGGGTTGATTTTGGTGGTATTGACGGCGATTCAGGGCATCGGCGCTCATTTCCTCGGTGCCGATCCCTTTTTCTCGGCGGCACATCCTGATTTAATCAATCCGGTTATGCAGGGCGGCCTGCAAAGCGGCGATTTGCTGACGCCGAAGTTGATTGGTCTAGCGGGTGAAGCGACGCCTTGGTTGGCGGGCTTTTTGGCTGTTGCGGCGCTGGCGGCGATGGAGTCCACTGCTTCATGTTATATGGCGACCGTCGGCGCATTAGTCGCTTACGATGTATTCCGGCATTTTCTCAAGCCCGACGCCGATGATCATACTTTGAAGTTTATCGGCCGCATGGGCGTGGTTTTGGTGACGATGGCGGCGTTGCTGACGGCGAGTCTTTCCGGTGACGCGCTGGCTTTATTGGGCGGTCTAGCGGTTTCTTATGGGCTGCAAATGGTTCCAGCGCTGACGGCGATGTGCTATTGGCCTTTTCTAACGCGGCAGGGTGTTATTGCGGGGCTGTTGTCTGGTTTGGCGGCGGTGACGATAACGGACGGAGCTGTTTTGCAGGGATTCGGGATGGAGCTTTGGGGGCACCGGCCGCTGACGATTCATGCCGCCGCTTGGGGTTTGTTGGCGAATTTCAACGTGGCGTCGCCGACCTGGATTTGGTCCGGCGAGACGAAT
>CAYTFA010000523.1:0-2019 GCA_964436755.1 uncultured Rhodocyclaceae bacterium
CGTCACCGCCGTGCGCGAGGCGCACCCCATCGCCGGCTGCGAGTTCGCCGCGCAGGGGCTGGGCGCGCGCATCGGGTCCGCGGTACTCGATGCGCAGGGGCTCGAAGGCCGCGCCGCCTCGTCGGGCCATGCCCTGGCCTGGAACCTGCGCTTCGCCGGGGGCGGCGCGCCGCTGCTGCTGCTGCCCGAGCGCCTTTACGCGGGCGGCTTTCCCAAGGCCAAGGCCCTCGTGGCGCGCCCCAATGCCGTCTTCGACGGCACGCTGACGGTCGACGGCGCCACCGTCGCGGTCGACGGCTGGCGCGGCAGCCAGAACCACAACTGGGGCAGCCGCCACACGGACCGCTACGCCTGGGGCCAGGTGGCCGGCTTCGACGACGCGCCGGACGCCTTCCTCGAATGCGCCACGGCGCAGGTGCGCATCGGTCCCCTATGGACGCCGCGGCTGAGTTTCCTCGTCCTGCGCGACGGCGGCGAGGAGTACCGCGTTGCCGGGCTGGGCGGCGCGCTGCGCGCGCGCGGCCGCTTCGACTTCTTTGCCTGGACGCTTTCCGCGCCGCTCGCCGGTGCGCAGGTGGACGTGCGCATCGAGGCGCCGGCCGCGCGCTTCGTCGGGCTGGGCTACCGCAACCCGCCCGGCGGCGTGAAGACCTGCCTCAATACCAAGCTGGCCAGCGCCACGGTGACGCTGCGCCGCCCGGGGCAGCCCGAGCGCCGCCTGACGACACAGCACCGCGCGGCCTTCGAGATCCTCACCGATCGCACGGACCACGGCGTGCCCGTGCTGGCCTGAGCCGCGCCGGTCTACAATCGCCGCATGAGTGCCAACCCTGCCTACCTCGTCGGCCACATCCACGTGAAGGATACGGACAAATGGGCCGAGTACCGCAGCCGCGTGCCGGCCACGCTTGCCCCCTGGAATGCCGAACTGGTGTTCCGCGGCCAGCAGGCGGCGGCGCTTTCCGGCACGCTGCCGCACAGCGACATCGTCGTCATCCGCTTTCCGGACATGGCCTCGCTCGACGCCTGGCATGCCTCGCCCGCCTACCAGGCGCTGATCCCGCTGCGCACCGCCGCGGCGGACGTGGTGCTGCTCTCCTACGCCACCTGAAGCGCGGCTAGAACCCCGCCAGGCGCGCCAGCGCCTTCTGCTCGGCCGGCTCGGGCAGCGGCGCCAGGCCGGCGCCCATGTTGTCCTCGAGATGCTCGAGCTTGTCGCTGGCCGGGATTGCGCAGGTCACCGCCGGATGGGCCAGCACCCAGCGCAGGAACACCTGCGCCCACGAGCGGCAGCCATGGGCGGCCGCCTCGGCCGGCAGCGCGCGGCCCCGGACGCGGCCGAACAGCGCGCCCTCTGCGAAGGGCCGGTTGGTGATCACCGCCACGCCGCGCTCCGCCGCCAGCGGCAGCAGGCGTTGCGCCGACTCCGGCTCCAGCAGCGAGTAGTTGATCTGCAGGAAATCCAGCGCCTCGCTGCGCAGCACGCGCTCGACCTCGGCATGGGCGCCGGCGCTGTAGTGCGTGATGCCGACATAGCGGATGCGGCCCTCGGCCTTCCAGGCGCGCAGCACGGGCAGGTGGGTGCGCCAGTCGGCGAGGTTATGCACCTGCATCAGCTCGATGCGCGGGCTGTGCAGCCGGCGCAGCGATTCCTCCATCTGCGCGATGCCCTCGGCGCGGCCCTGGGTCCACACCTTGGTGGCGAGGAACAGGCGCTCGCGCAGGCCCTGCGCAGCAGCCAGCTCGCCCACCACCGACTCCGCGCTGCCGTACATCGGGCTGCTGTCGACCACCGTGCCGCCCAGCTCGGCAAAGCGCGCCAGCACGCGGCCGAGGTTGGCGCGCCGGGCGGCATCGGCGCCGACATCGAAGGTCTGCCAGGTGCCGAGGCCGACCACCGGCAGACGCCGGCCGTCGGCCGGGATGGCACGCGTCGCGAGGGCGGTTGCGGCGCGGGCGGGCGACGAGGTCATGGCGAGGCCGGCGAGGGCGAGGGATTGCGCGAGAAAGCGGCGGCGG
>CAYTFA010000524.1:0-2007 GCA_964436755.1 uncultured Rhodocyclaceae bacterium
GAGGCCCTGCCCTGTCGGCGGCCGCAGGGATGCCACCACTGCCTGCAGATCGAAGTGCTCGAAACCTCGGCCCTGGAAGACACGGCCCGCATTGCCGACTTGATCCGCGAGTGCCGCCAGTTCGGCATCGGCTTCGCGCTCGACGATTTCGGCACCGGGTATTCGTCGCTGACCTACCTCAGCAAGCTCGACGTGGATACCCTGAAGATCGACCAGTCGTTCATTCGCGACATGGAACGGGACAAGGGGGACCATGCCGTGGTCCAGGGCATCATCGCCCTGGCGCGCGCCTTCGAAATGAAGGTGGTTGCCGAAGGGGTCGAAACCGAGGGGCAGTATCAGGCGCTGCTTGCCATGGGGTGCGGAATCGCCCAGGGCTACGGCATTGCCCGGCCCATGCCTGTTACGGAGCTTGAGGCCTGGCTGGCCAAGCCCAGCCACTGAATTTCCCCGGTCAGTGCCGGCCGGCAGGTACTTGCAATGTCAAGAAATCACTGGGATCATCTTGACTAAAATCAAGAATCGCGTATATCACCTTAGTAATATCGTGGTTATCCCCGAGACCCCGGGACGCTGCAAATCTGCCGATTCGGCCAATTGGAAGGAAGGAAGCTGTCATGGCGCAACTATTGAACTGGAGTGACGAACTGAGCGTTGGTGTCGACGTCATCGACAACCAGCACAAGCGGATCGTCGAGTACATCAACGAACTCCATGAGGCGCGCCTGAAGCGCGACAAGAACGCCATTGCCCATGTCATCGAGGAACTGGTCGATTACACCTTGTCGCATTTCAGCTTCGAAGAAGCGATGATGGAAGAGGCGCATTACCGCTTCCTCGCCCCGCACAAGAAGGTGCACGAGCTCTTCGTGCGGCGCGTTTCCGAATTCCAGCAGCGCTTCAAGCTCGGCGAAGACTTCGAGGCGGTGGCCGGCGACATGCAGAACACGCTGATCACCTGGCTGATGAACCACATCAAGCGCGAGGACATGGATTACGGCGCGTCAGTGCGTGCCTTCCTCGGCGACGATTCGAATAAGCAGGGCGACGCCAAGGAAGGCGCCGGCTGGCTCGGCGGTATGCTGCGCCGCTTCTTCGGCGGCAAGTAGCCTGCAGTTCCGGCGCGGCGCCTTGGTGCCGCGCCGCCGGGCGTCCTGATACCGGCCGCCGGATTCACTAGGTCTTCTTGAGCAGCAGGCTGGAGATCTGCCGAGCGATGACGGGAACGCTGCAAACCCCGTCCGACCGGTACCACTGTACGGTCCAGTTGAGCCCGCCGAGCAGGAACAGGCGCGCCACGCGGCTGTCGTCCCCGATGTCGCCGGCACGTTTGAGATTCGCCAGGGCCTTCTGCCACAAACCTTCATAGCGGTCCTTGCGCTCGACCAGTGCGGCATGCGCCTCGGCGTCGAGGTGCTTGCTTTCGTGCAACAGCGTCGCCGCGAAGTGGCGGCCGTCGTCGGCGAGCAACTGCTCGAGGTGCGCCAGCAGCATCGCCTCGAACACCTGGCGCGGAGTACCGCCACCGGCCGCCGCCTCGCTGACGGCGCGGCTGATGGTCTCGATGCCTTCGAGCACCACGGCGAGCAGCATGTCGTGCTTGGATTTGAAATGGTAGAAGGGCGATCCGGATTGCATATCCACGGCCTTGGCGATATCGCGGATGGTCGTCGCGGCGTATCCCTTCTCGGCAAAGAGCCGGCTTGCCGCGCGCAGGATCTCGGCGCGGCGGTTGGGCTCGTCCTTCGATATCGGCCGTCTAGAAGCGGCCATGGCGTCCTTCCCCTCCTTTGAAGCGCCCGGCGCCGGTTACGGCATCGCCGCTGGCCAGCGAGACCTGGCCGTGGCGGCATTCGTTCTTCAGCGCCTCGTTCAGGGGCAGGCCCCACTGCTCGTAGCTCGACAGGCGGTCGTGGCGCATGCAGGTCTGCGGAAAGGCGGCGATCTGCGCCGCCAGCGCCTCGGCCGCGCCGCGCGCCGCGCCCTCGGCCACCACGCGGTTGGCCA
>CAYTFA010000525.1:0-2005 GCA_964436755.1 uncultured Rhodocyclaceae bacterium
CAGTGTGACAGCGCGCCGCGCGGAGCTTCGTGGAAGCCGACACCCATCACCTCGTCCTTGGGAAATACCGGATGGTTGTAGGTCTTCAGATCGCCCTTGCCCATGTTCTCGATCAGGGCCGACCACTGCTGGGTAAGCAGGTCGACATTGACGCAGCAGGAAATTGCCCGTGCCGCGTGGCGGCCTATCGTCGAATGCATGGCGTCGAGGCCGACCTTGGTCTTGGCCAGCGCCGACACCGTATCGAGCGCCGCGGTGGCGTATTTCTTGGTCGGCTCGTGGCCGGCGGCGAGGCCGTTGAGCACGCGCGCCAGGGGGCCGACCTGCGCCGGCTTGCCGTAGAAGGTCGGCGACTTCAGCCAGGAGTACTTCGCATCGTCCTTGAAGTCGGTGTAGTTGGGCTTGGTCTCGCCGCTGTAGGGATGGAGCGGTCCGCCCTTCGAATAGTCGTACCAGGAATGTTTGACGGCTTCCTCCACGCCCTTGACCCAGTAATCGTCGCCGAAGGCTTTGATCGGCTTCTGCTTGCCGATGTCCCCGGCCTCGATGTAGCCGCCGGGGAAGGCGAACTGCGTACCCTTGGTGTCGAGCGGGATGTCGGGAACCGACAGGTAATTGGTCACGCCACGGCCGACCTTGGTCCAGTCGGCGTAGAAGGCACCGACCGCCGCCACGTCGATCAGGTAGACGTTCTTGACGAAATCGGCGAGCTCGTCGATCCAGCCCTTGATCGCCATCAGTCGCTCCACCGTCAGCACCGCCTGCGAGTCGGTGGCCAGCGGATTGGCTACGCCGCCGACGGCGACGTTCTGGATGTGCGGCGTCTTGGAACCGAGGATGGATACGATCTTGTTCGCCTTGCGCTGAACCTCGAGCGCCTGCAGGTAGTGGGCGACGGCGAGCAGGTTGACCTCGGGCGGCAGCTTCATCGCCGGATGGCCCCAGTAGCCGTTGGTGAAGATGCCGAGTTGTCCGCCGTTGACGAAGTTCTTCAGGCGCTCATGCGTCTTGCGCATCTCGTGCTTGCTGTTGAGGTGCCAGGAAGACAGGCTTTCCGCCAGCGCCGCCGTCTTGTCCGGATCGGCCTTCAGCGCGGAGGTGACATCGACCCAATCGAGCGCGGACAGGTGGTAGAAGTGCACGATGAAGTCATGCACCGAGTGCGCCAGGATGATCAGGTTGCGAATGAACTGCGCGTTGAGCGGCACTTCCAGCTTGAGGGCGTTTTCCACCGCACGCACCGAGGTAATGGCATGCACCGTGGTGCATACGCCGCAGATGCGCTGGGTGATCGCCCAGGCGTCGCGTGGATCGCGGCCGAGCAGGATCAGCTCGACGCCGCGCCACATCTGACCGGAGGACCAGGCCTTCTTCACCCGTCCGCCGTCCACATCGACGTCGATGCGCAGGTGGCCTTCGATGCGGGTAATCGGATCAATCGTTACGCGCTTGGACATTTTCCGTCTCCATCCTTGTAATTAACGGGCCGCCTGCACGTCTTCCCGGGGCAGCACCGGGAAGCGGCGGGTAATGACGATGTAACCGAGCACCTCGACGGCGAACATGCCGGCGGTGACCAGCACTTCGGCGAGCGTCGGGAAGTAGCTGAAGCCGTCGCCGGTTTCGTAGCCGATGAGGAAACCGTTGAGCCGCAGCAGCGAGCCACCGAGCATCAGCAGCAGGCCGGCGAGGAACAGGCGCGCCGGATTGCGCCGGTTCGATTCGCTGCCGACGAGCAGCAGCGGCGCGATGCAGCAGGCCATCTCCAGCCAGAACATCAGCGCCTCGACCGAGGGCACGAAGGCCTGCCCGATGGCGCCGCGCACAACCAGATCACCGATCCGCACCACCAGGTAGGTGGCGAGGAAGCCGAGCATGACCTTAGCCAACGGCGTCAGCAGGTGCATCTCGATGCGGCGCCGGTAGGCCGACGAAGACAGGCAGGACTCGAACAGCACCACCGCGTAACCCATGGTGATGGCGGTCAGCAGGTAGAGCAGCGGCT
>CAYTFA010000526.1:0-2000 GCA_964436755.1 uncultured Rhodocyclaceae bacterium
ATGCCCGAGAGCTTGGCCACCCGGTGCGGCTCGATGTCCAGGTCGAAGCAGGCCTGCACCACCGCGGCAGAGATCGAGTCATGCCCGCACCCGGCGCACAACGTCGAGATCGCCCCCTCGTAGTCGCGTCGGGTGTAGCCGAGGTTGTTGCGCGGCGTGTCGGCACGCAGGAGCTTGGGTTTGGCGAGGTAGGTCATGAGGCCACCTGTTTGCGCAAGGGTGTGATCTTGTTCTGTGCCGCCACGTCGCCGATGCGACCGGCGATGAAGCGGGCGGTGATCGGCGTGCCGTCGTAGTGGAGGACGCGCACCAGCTTCTTCGGATCCATGTCTCCTTCGGTCAGCAGCAGCATGCGCAGTTGTCCGCTCTCGTTCTGCTCGACGACAAAGACGCAGTCGTGGTTCTCGATGAAGTCCGTCACCTCGTCGGCGAAAGGAAAGCCTCGTACGCGCAGCAGGTCGACGTGAATGCCCTGCGCGTCGAGCAGCGCCCGCGCTTCGGCCATGGCGGGACCGGTCGAGCCGTAATAGATCGCCCCCAGCCGCGTCGGCTGGGCCGCGGGAAGCAGCACCGGCGCCGGCACCAGTTTCTTCGCCGAATCCAGCTTGCGCCGCAGGCGCTCCATGTTGTACGTGTAGTCGGTTCCGGCCTCGCTGTACTTGGCATAGGCGTTGCGCGTGGTACCGCGGCTGAAGAACGCCCCCTTGGTCGGGTGCGTGCCGGGAATCGTACGCCACGGGATGCCGTCGCCATCGACGTCGAGGTAGCGGCCGAAGTTCTTGCCGGAGTCGAGCATCTCGGCGGTCATGACCTTGCCGCGGTCGTAACGCCGGCTGTCATCCCAGTCGAAGGGCTTGCACAGGCGGTCGTTCATGCCGATGTCGAGGTCGAGCAGGACGAACACCGGCGTCTGCAGGCGGTCGGCGAGGTCGAAGGCCTGGGCGCCGAGCGTGAAGCATTCGTAGGGATCCTCGGGAAACAGCATCACGTGCTTGGTGTCGCCGTGCGAAGCATAGGCGCACGAGATCAGGTCCGACTGCTGGGTGCGCGTCGGCATGCCGGTCGACGGCCCGCCGCGCTGTACGTCGAAAATCACCGCCGGCACCTCGGCGAAATAGGCCAGGCCGAAGAACTCCTGCATCAGGGAAATGCCGGGCCCGGACGTCGCGGTAAAGGCGCGCGCCCCGTTCCAGGCGGCACCGATCACCATGCCGATCGACGCCAGTTCATCTTCCGCCTGGACGATGGCGTAGCGCGCCCTGCCGTTGTCCGGATCGGTGCGGTACTTGCGGCAGTAGCTGCCGAACGCCTCGATGATCGAAGTCGACGGGGTGATGGGATACCAGCCGGCCACGGTGGCGCCACCGTAAACGGCGCCGAGCCCGCAGGCATCGTTGCCGTTGACGAAGATCTTGTCGCCGACCTTGTCGGAGCGCTCGACGCGCAGTCCGATCGGGCACGGCAGCAGCGCCATGGCCTTCTCGTACCCCAGCTTGAGCGCATTGACGTTGGCACCGATCAACTTGTCCTTGCCGCGGTACTGGTCGGCGATCAACGTCTCCACCACGGAAAGGTCCATGCCGAGCAGCGCCGTCAGCGCACCGACGTACATGATGTTCTTGAACAGTTGCCGCTCGCGGGCATCGCTGTACTGCTGGTTGCAGATTTCGGTCAGGGGCAGCCCGAGTACCGTTACGTCGTCGCGGAAACGCGAGCGCGGCAGGTCCTTCGTCGAATCGTAGAACAGGTAGCCGCCGGCCTCGATCTCGGCGACGTCGCGGTCCCAGGTCTGCGGGTTCATCGCCACCATGAGGTCACAGCCGCCGCGGCGACCCAGCCAGCCGGCGCCGGAGACGCGCATCTCGTACCAGGTCGGCATGCCCTGGATGTTCGAGGGGAAGATGTTGCGCGGTGCCACCGGCACGCCCATGCGGATGATGGCGCGGGCGAACAGTTCGTTGGCCGAGGCCGAACCCGAGCCGTTGACGTTGGCGAACTTG
>CAYTFA010000527.1:0-1994 GCA_964436755.1 uncultured Rhodocyclaceae bacterium
AGACGGCCATCTCGACCGCCAGGCGCCCGATGTTCGGCAGGAACTGGAAGCCGAGGGGCATCGGGATGGAAAGGTAGTCCTGCTTTCCGATCGGGATGATGATCGATCGTTCTTTGACGAACTCCGGGATTTTTTCCCATTCGTCGTCGTCACCATCGCCGCCGCCCATCATGGCGATACCGAGCAGCGCATTCAGGGCGCCGAGCAGCACCCCGCCAGCCATGATCTTCCGGCCCGCCGGCCCCGCCAGCGTCTGCGCCATGCGCGTCGTGCCCTGCACCGCGGCATTGAAGAAGGCGTACAGCGCACCCAGTTCGCGAGTCTGCCGCCCCTTTCGGTTGAAGTTCACCGTCAGGTTCTTGGCGAGGCTCGCCGCGCGCTCCTTGCTCATACCGCTGTCGATACCGGCCTTGTATGCCGCCAGTCGGGTAGCGTTTTCCATCGCCTCGTTGTAGTCGGATAGCCATTCTGCGACGGCATGCGCCGCTTGACTGGCCTTGCCCCTGTCGAGCGATTTCAGCGTGTCCTGCAGGGCCTTGCCGCGCGATTCGGCATCGAGGAACAGATCCCGGTATCCCGTCGTTCCTCCAACCTCCTTGAGTTCGGCGAACAGTGCGGCCCACTTCCCGGTCTTCGGCATGCGCCCTTTGTTTTGCAGCACTTCCTTGAGGATGCTCAACTGGTCCTTGAGTATCTCGCCCTGCTTGCCGGCCAGTTCCGTCGTCGAGAGATTCAGCGCCGCCTCCTGCGTGTCCCGCATCAGGTTGATGATGCCGAAAATCGGGTTGTACTGCGTGTTCATGCTGGCAAACCAGCGCGTTGCCTTGCCGACCACCGGAATCAGGTAATGCAGGTCGTCAACGTCTAGGTTCTTCAACGCGTGCGCCATGCGCAGTGCCTCTGGGTTGTGCTCGTTGATCGTGATGGCCACGTCCTTTCCACCAACCCGAAGTACCAGCACGTTCGGCCTGGTCTTGTAGAGCGGATCCGGAACAGACTTCACGAACCCCGTGGCCTTGTCGATCGTGTCGATAGTCGGCACCGACCCCACCTTCCACACGTCCGGCAGCGGATTCTGGCGCGCCATCAGGTAAAGCTTGAGCATCACGTGGTTCTTCTCGCCGCGCGTCAGCGCTGCCTCGCGCTGCATGGCGATGTGCCCCAGGATGTTCGTCACCTTCTGATTGCTGCCGGTGCGCCGCTTGGCCGCGTCGCCCTTGACGTTGAAGCCTTGGCCAATGGGATGGCTCAGGCTGTCCGGGTGCGCCTCGTCACGATGCAGCGGGATGTAATGCTGATAGGTGTTCCGCCATGCGGTGAGCGCTGCCTTCGGCATCAATCCGTAATCGTCGAGCAATTGCAGCGTGCCCTCGTTGATGGCGTCGACACGGGCAGCTAGCGCGTCCAGGTCGGCGCGGCGCTTCGGGGTCAGGCCGGCCATGATGGCCGCAGCTTCAGCATCCGACATCCCGGAGAGGGACGTGCGTTCTTCTTCGGTCCCGCGGAAGGCCTGCGCGCCGTTCCACTTCACCAGTTCCCCGCGCGCGTCGTTGAGGGCGCGCTCGAGGGCATGCGTTGCCGATCCCGTTGCCTTGGCCCGTTGAAGCTGCAGTTCGATGTCGCGCACGGCGTCTGCCGCCTGCTTCCGGCCGGCATCGATTTCGCCCTGATTCGGGTTGCGCTTCGCCATCTCGGCATTCGCCTCGGGCGCGTGCCGCGCGTGCAGGAAGGTTTCCAGTTCGCTTTGGCTGATTCCCTTGGCGCGCATCTCAGCCTGCAGTGGTAGCAGTTCGTCAGCGCCGAACTTTTCGATGCGGTAGGCCAGGCGCTGGTGGTAAAGCTCCTCGCCCAGGTAGGCGTCGTTCATGTCGGTAATCGTGCCGCCGATGGCCTTGATGTGGTCACGCAGGCGCTTGAGGTCGACGTACTTGTCCTGCATCTCGTAGATGATCTTGTCGAGGTTCTTCGGCGAGAGGATTTCGGCGGCTTTCGCC
>CAYTFA010000528.1:0-1993 GCA_964436755.1 uncultured Rhodocyclaceae bacterium
GAGCGCCTTCCTCGCCAACATGAGCCACGAGATCCGCACGCCGATGAATGCCATCATCGGCCTCACCCACCTAATGCGCGCCGGCGCGCAGAACACGGAGCAGGCCAAACGCCTCGACAAGATCGATTCGGCGGCACGGCACCTGCTGTCGGTGATCAACGACATCCTCGACCTGTCGAAGATCGAGGCCGGCAAGGTCTCGCTCGAGGAAAGGAACTTCACCCTCGACCAGGTGCTCGACCACGTCCGCTCGCTGATCACAGAGCCGGCGCAGGAGAAGGGTCTCGCCATCGAGGTGGTTCCGAACCACGTGCCCGCCTGGCTGCGTGGCGACCTGACGCGGATCCGCCAGTGCCTGCTCAATTACGCGAACAACGCCGTCAAGTTCACCCAGGCCGGCACGATCCTGCTGCGCGCCGACGTCCTCGAAGACGGCGGTGACAGCCTGATGGTGCGCTTCGAGGTCGCCGATACGGGTATCGGGCTGACGCCCGAGGCGATGGGCCGCATCTTCCGCGACTTCGAGCAGGCCGACGCCAGCACGACGCGCCAGTACGGCGGCACCGGGCTCGGGCTGGCAATCACCAAGCGGCTGGCGCAGCTCATGGGTGGCGACGTCGGCGTCGAGAGCGCCGCCGCCCAGGGTAGCCGCTTCTGGTTCAGCTGCCGCCTGCAACGGGGCGCCGGTCCGATGCCCGCCGCTGAGCAGCCGCTGGCGATCGACGCGATCGACCTCCAGCGCGAGCGAGGCGGGGCGTACCTGCTGCTGGTCGAAGACAACCCGGTCAATGTCGAAGTGGCCCTCGAACTGCTCCACGGCGCGGCGATGCGCGTCGATGTCGCCGAGAACGGCCAGGTGGCGGTGGACAAGGCACGCGCCAACGAGTACGACCTGATCCTGATGGACATGCAGATGCCGGTGATGGACGGCCTGCAGGCCAGCCGCGCAATACGCGCCCTGCCCGGCTGGCAGCACAGGCCCATCCTCGCCATGACGGCAAACGCCTTCGACGACGACCGCAACGCCTGCCTAGCCGCGGGGATGAACGACTTCCTCGCCAAGCCGGTTGAACCGGACGCGCTCTATCTCAAGCTCCTGAAGTGGCTGCCGGCCTCCGCGGCCCGGGATGGAAACAGGCATACGCCGCCGATGGGAGCGGACGCGCCGCCCGCGACCCGGGCGCAAGAGGAACTGCTCGATGCGCTGGCCCTGCTGCCCGGGGTGGACCTGCAGCGAGGCTTGGCCATTGTGCGCGGTGCGGAGTCCACCTACCTGCACCTCATGGGCCAACTGGCCGACAGCCTCAGGCGCCATCTACCCGAACTGGAACGCTGCCTGGTCCTGCGCGACTATGAGGGAGCGCGCTTCGTAACGCACAGCTTGAAGGGAGCGTCGGCGACGATCGGCCTCGACGGCATCCGCGAAGCCGCCGCCGCGCTCGACGATGCCCTGCGCAAACCCGACCGTGATGCAGCCCACCTCGCGGCGCTCCAGGGGGACCTCGCGGCGGCCGCTGAAGCCCTGCTTGCGGTGTTCGAGCGCACGGCCTAGGCCGGCCGGCCGCGGAATGCGGCGGACTGCGGCGAACTACGACTTGCGCTTGCGCCCCGGCGCGGCGGGCGGGATGAACCCCGACACGCGGCAGAGGATTTCCTTGACGGATGCGCCGTTGTCGAAGCGCGTCACGCTGCAGCAGGAAATCTCCCCGCGCGCCGCGAGATCCGAAATCGAGCTGCGCACCTTCTCCAGCTTCAGCCCGAGCGCCACGGCAATCTCCGCATCGCGCACCTGGCCGTGCTTCTTGATGTGTTCGAAAATCGGGGCGGTATTCATGGTGGGGGAACTCCGGGTGCCGGCGCCGCACCAGGCGGCACCGGCTTGCGGTGCGCGGGTCAGTCGGCCGGGCGGATGTTGGCGGCCTGCTTGCCCTTGGGGCCGGTGGTCACGTCGAAGCTGACGCGCTGGCCTTCGGAGAGGGTCTTGAAACCCTGG
>CAYTFA010000529.1:0-1981 GCA_964436755.1 uncultured Rhodocyclaceae bacterium
CCTTACATCGATATAGAGCGGCTCGGTGCTGATCCCTTGCACGGGGCCGGATACTTGGCCCTGCGGCAGCGCCACGCTTCCAGCGATCACGCGCACCTCGCCGCCGCCGGGAAGCGCCGCCGTGGGGATCTGTTCGGGGCGGATGTCGCAATACGAGGCCGGCTTCATTTTCTCCGCGGCCGGCAGGTTGATCCAGAGCTGGAAGCCGCGCATGCGCCCGCTCTCCTGTTGGGGCATCTCGGAATGGATGATGCCGCGCCCGGCCGTCATCCACTGCGCGCCGCCGGGCAGCAGGTCGCCCCGGTTGCCCAGATGGTCCTCGTGCAGCATGTGGCCGTCGAGCATGTAGGTGACGGTCTCGAAGCCGCGGTGGGGATGGGACGGGAAGCCGGCGATGTAGTCGTCGGGATCGTCCGAGGAAAACTCGTCGAGCATCAGGAAGGGGTCGACGCGCGCGCCCTGTGCCTGGCCCAGGCTGCGCCGCAGGCTGACGCCGGCGCCGTCCGAGGTGGCAAGCGAGGGAATGATCTGCTGCAGGCGGCGTGTGTTCATGCGGATTCTCCATTCGGGGGTGGAGCGAAGATGCGCCCGGCCGGCCGACTTGGCAAGTAACATGGGCGCACTTCATTGTTGCGGGAAACCGCCATGGCATTGCTGATCCTCGGGCTGGCGATCTTCCTCGGCAGCCATTCGCTGCGCATGCTGGCACCCGGATGGCGCGACGCGCGCCTCGCGCAACTCGGTGAGAAGGGCTGGAAGGGCGCCTTCTCCCTCCTCTCGGCCGCCGGGCTGGTGCTGGTCGTATGGGGCTACGGGCAGGCACGGGGCGACGGCGCGGCGCTCTGGGCGGCGCCGACATGGGCGCGCCATGCCGTGGGCGGCCTGATGCTGCCGAGTTTCATCCTCCTCGTCGCCGCCTACGTGCCCGGCACCCGCATCAAGTCCGCACTTGGCCACCCCATGCTGGCGGGCACGGCCCTGTGGGCGTTCGCGCATCTCATCGCCAATGGCCGGCCGGCGGCACTCGTACTGTTCGGCGCCTTCCTGGCGTGGGCCGCGACCGATTTCGTCTCGGCCCGCCGGCGCGACCGCGCTGCCGGAAGGCGCTACCGGGCACAGGGCCTGGCGCGCGATGTGACGGTGGTGGTGCTCGGGTCGGCGATCTGGGCCGCCTTTGCCTTCTGGGGCCACGCCTGGCTCATCGGCGTCGCACCCTTCAGGATCGGCTAGGCGTCGAAGGCTTCGCCGGTGCTGAAGAAGCGCCCGCCGGCGACATAGTGAATGCTGTGCCGCCCGGCATCCGGAAAATGCCATCGGTTGCCGGAGAACACCGCCGGGTCGGCCCAGGCGGCGACGACCTCGCCGAGGAAGAGATCGTAGTTCTGTTCGTTGCGGGGTTCCGGCAGTACCCTGCACTCCAGCCAGGCGAGGCAGCCCTCGATCAGCGGCGCGCCAATGCAGCCGGCCGGCGCGGTTTCGATACCCAGTTGCGAGAACTTGTCGGCCGCGTGCCCGCTTTCGCTGCCCACGGCCAGCGTCAGCCCGGCCAGGGCGCGCGACGGGACGTTGAGCACGAATTCGCCCGAGGCCGCAACCAGTTCGCGCGTTAGCGTCGCCTTGTCGATGACCACCGCCACCTTGGGCGGATCGAAGTCGAGCGGCATGGACCAGGAGGCCGCCATGACGTTCCGGCGCCCGCCGTATGCGCTGGACACCAGCACCGTGGGCCCGTGGTTGAGAAGAAGATAGGCCTTCGGCAGGGGAACCGCGATCCGGTTGCTCATGCCGGCTCCGATGCTGCGCGCCGGGCAGCGAAGTCGACGTACCACTGCAGGCTGGCCGGGTTGGCCATCGCGTCGGGATTGGCGATCTTGTCCAGAGGCTGGCCGAGCAGCAGCTTTTTCACGGGCAGTTCCATCTTCTTGCCGGAAAGCGTACGCGGAATCTCGGCGACGGCGAATATGTCGTTGGGCACGTGGCG
>CAYTFA010000530.1:0-1975 GCA_964436755.1 uncultured Rhodocyclaceae bacterium
GCATTTCCGCCGCCAGCGCGAGATGGCGATCGGTCCCGACCTGTCCCACCGCAATACGCAGCTGCGCTCGCTGCTCAACGCGCCGGCGGTGCGCCAGGCGATTGCGGCCGAGGTTGCCGACGGATCGGTATCGGCGGTGGAGGCCCAGAAGCGCGCCCGCGAGTTCGCACTCGAGATCGCCTCCGACTACAGCTATTCGGTGGTGCGCGCCTTCTCGCTGTTCATGACCTGGGTGCTCAACAAGGTGTACAGCGGGGTCGAAGTGCACAACTTCGAGCGCGTCACCACCGTGGCGCCCGGGCAGGGAATCATCTACGTACCCTGCCACCGCAGCCACGTGGACTACCTGCTGGTGTCCTACATCATCTTCCAGCGTGGCCTGATGGTGCCCCACATCGCTGCCGGCTCCAACCTGAACCTGCCCGTGGTCGGTTCGATCCTGCGCCGCTCGGGAGCCTTCTTTCTCCGTCGCAAGATCAAGGGCGAACCGCTTTATGCGGCGGTGTTCCTCGAATACCTGCACATGATGATCGAGCGCGGGTTCCCCATCGAGTACTTCATCGAGGGTGGCCGCAGCCGCAGCGGGCGCATGCTTGCACCGAAGGCCGGCATCCTCGCCATGACGGTGCAGAGTTTCGTGCGCAGCCAGGCCAGACCGCTGGTCTTCGTGCCGGTGTACATCGGCTACGAGAAGCTGATGGAAGGAAAGAGCCACGTCGCCGAACTGCACGGCAAGCCCAAGCAGTCGGAGTCGCTGCTCGGCCTGCTGCGCGCGGCGCGGGTGCTGAAGCAGAACTTCGGCAGGGTCTATCTCAATTTCGGCCAGCCGCTTTCGCTTACCGATTTCCTCGACGCGCAGAACCCTTCGTGGCGCAGCGAGACCTTCGACACCCAGGCACCGTGGCTGCGTGGCGCAGTCGACGCCACGGCCACCGAACTCGCGCGACGGATCAACGCCGCCGCCGTGATCAATCCGGTCAACCTCGTGGCGCTCACCCTGTTATCGACGCCGAAGCACGCCGCCGACCTGCGCCTGCTGCAGCGGCAGATCGAGCACGTGCGCTTCCTGCTGGGCGAGACGCCATGGGCCGCTTCGATAATCCCGTGCGACCTGGAGGCCGACGCGATCATCGAACACGTGCTGCAGCTCGGCCTCGCCGCGCGCCATGCGCATCCGCTGGGCGACATGATCCGCGCTGACGAGGGGCAGGCTGCCCTGCTCGCCTATTTCCGCAACAACGTGCTGCACCTGTTCGCGCTGCCGGCGCTATTGGCCTGCCTCGTCAGCCACAACCGGGCACTGTCGCGCGAGCGCGCCAGGCAGGCCATCGCAGGCATCTACGGATTGCTGCGTGCCGAGCTGTTCCTGCCTTGGGATCCGTCCGAACTCGATGCGCTGATCGAACGCACGGAAGCATCGCTGGCGCAGCGCGGCCTCATCGTCGCCGAAGACGGTCGCGGCATCCTGCGCGCACCGCCGCCCAATACCGAAGCCGGTCCCGAACTGCACCAGCTCGGCGAGATCATCCGGCCGACCCTGGAACGCCAGTTCCTGACCCTGGCACTCCTGCAGCACCACGGCAGCGGCCGGCTGACGCGCGCCGACCTCGAAGAATCGGCGCACCTCCTCGCCCAGCGCCTGGCGATGCTGTACGAAGTCAATGCCGCGGAATTCTCCGAAAAGCTGCTGTTCGCCAACGTGATTCGCAACCTGATCGACGCCGGCCTGCTCGAAACCGGCAGCGACGGGCTGCTGCGCTTCGATGCACGCGTCACGCAGGCGGCCGCGCAGACGGAGCTGCTGCTGGCCGCCGAGGTGCGGCACAGCATCGAACTCATCGCGCGCACGACAGCCCCTGCCCCATGATCCGCGGCCCCGCCCGACGAACGAAATGAAGACCAGCATCCTCGACAAGCTCGAACGGCTCGACCTGCGCCTGGCGGAAATCGATGCCCTGCTCGGCAGCGGCGATGC
>CAYTFA010000531.1:0-1974 GCA_964436755.1 uncultured Rhodocyclaceae bacterium
GGCGCGACGCGGCCGGCAAGGGCGGCACCATCAAGCGCTTCATGGAGCACCTCAATCCGCGCGGCGCCCACGTCGTCGCGCTGGAAAAGCCCACCGAGACGGAGCGCGGACAGTGGTACTTCCAGCGTTACGTGCAGCACCTGCCCACCAACGGTGAGATCGCGCTGTTCGACCGCTCCTGGTACAACCGCGCCGGCGTCGAGCGCGTGATGGGTTTCTGCACCGAGGAGGAGTACCAGGAGTTCATGCGCCAGACGCCGGAATTCGAGCGCACCCTGGTGCGCAGCGGGGTGCACCTGATCAAATTCTGGTTCTCCGTGTCGCGCCCCGAACAGCGCCGCCGCTTCAAGGAGCGCGAGAGCCATCCGCTCAAGCAGTGGAAGCTCTCGCCGATCGACCTTGCATCCCTCGACAAGTGGGACGACTACACCAAGGCCAAGGAGGCGATGTTCTTCCACACTGACACCGCCGACGCACCGTGGACCGTGATCAAGTCCGACTGCAAGAAGCGCGCGCGGCTCAACGCCCTGCGCTACGTGCTGCACAAGCTGCCGTATGCCAACAAGGACGTCGAGCAGATCGGGGCCCTCGACTCGCTGCTGGTCGGCCGCGCCCACATCGTCTACGAGCGCGGCGAGAACCGCGGCGCGATGATCTGACGCCGCCCGGCCGCGCATGTACCTGCCTCCTGCATTCGCGGAAACCCGCGTCGAGGTCCTGCACGCGCTGATGCGCGAGCGGCCCTTCGCCACCCTCGTCACCCAGGGTGCGACGGGCATCGTCGCCGACCACCTGCCACTGCGCCTTGCCGTCGGCGCCGACGGCCGCTGCCGGCTGCTCGGCCATGTGGCGCGCGCCAACCCGCTCTGGCGCGATGGCGCCGGTCGCGAGGCGCTGGCCGTATTCCACGGCCCGCAGGCCTACGTAACGGCTTCCTGGTATCCGACCAAGCGCGAACACGGCCGGGCTGTACCCACCTGGAACTACGTCGTCGTGCATGCGCGCGGCCGGTTGTCCGCCATCGAGGATCCGCAGCGCCTGCGCGCGCTGCTCGACGACCTGGTGGAACACCATGAGTCGGCGCAACCCGAGCCCTGGCGCATCGACGATGCGCCAGCCGACTACCTCGAGAAGATGCTGGCCGCCATCGTCGGCATCGAGATCGAGGTGGCGGAACTCACCGGCAAGTGGAAGACCAGCCAAAACCAGCCGGTGCAGAACCGGCAGGGCGTCGCCACCGGCCTCGGCGCGCTCGGTGGCGACAATGCCCGTGCGATGGGCGCGCTGGTTGCCGCCACGCTCGACCCGCCCCAATCCGCGCCGTGACGATGCGCGATGCCTCCCTGCCGGAACCCCCGGCGGATGCGCTGGCCGCCAGCGAACGGCTGACTGCACAGATCGCCGCCGAAATCGCGGCACGCGGCGGTTGGATCGACTTCGCCCGCTACATGGCACTGGCGCTCTACGCGCCGGGCCTCGGCTACTACTCCGGCGGCGCGCAGAAGTTTGGCGCCAGCGGCGACTTCGTCACCGCGCCGGAGCTGACGCCACTCTTCGCGCAGGCGCTGGCGCGCCAGGTGGCACAGGTGCTGGCCGGGTCGGAGCCGGAGGTGCTCGAGGCCGGCGCAGGCAGCGGGCGCCTGGCAGCCGACCTGCTCGTCGCACTGGATGCGCTCGGGGCCGCGCCGGCCCGCTATCGCATCCTCGAACTCTCGGGCGAACTGCGCGCCCGCCAGCGGGCGACCATCAACGAACGCGCGCCTGGCCTGGCCGATCGCGTCGAATGGCTGGACGAACTTCCCGAGCGCTTTGCCGGCTGCTTGATCGGCAACGAAGTGCTCGACGCGATGCCGGTGCATCGCATCGAATGGCGCGAGGATGGCGGCGTCGACGAGATCGGCGTCGGCATCGACGGCGGGCGCCTGGTCGAAACGGCCCGCCCGGCGCAGGGCACGGTGCGCGAGGCCGCCCTCG
>CAYTFA010000532.1:0-1970 GCA_964436755.1 uncultured Rhodocyclaceae bacterium
TGGTATTCGAGGTTGGCCGCCATCTTGAACTTGCCGGCGGCACGGGCCTGTTCCTTCTGTTGCGCCATGGCGGCATCGAAGGCTCCGGCATCCACCGTCACCTGGCGCTCGCGGCAAATGTCGGCGGTGAGGTCGAGGGGGAAGCCGTACGTATCGTGCAGCTTGAAGGCGGTATTGCCGTCGAAGACCGTGCGACCCACCTTATCCATCGCCTCCAGTTCGGCCTCTACGATGGCCATGCCGTGCTCGATGGTGGCGAAGAAGCGGTCCTCCTCCTGCTTCAGGATCTCGGTGACACGCGTTTCTCCAGCAGCGAGTTCGGGATAGGCAGTGCCCATCTCGGCGACGAGGTCCGGCACCAGCTTGTGGAAAAAGGCGGCGCGGGCCCCCAGCTTCCAACCATGGCGGATAGCGCGGCGGATGATGCGGCGAAGCACGAAACCGCGGCCGACGTTGCCGGGTATCACGCCGTCGGCGAGCAGGAAGGCGCAGGCGCGGATATGGTCGGCCAGCACCTTGAGCGAGGGCGACTCCAGGTCGGCGGCCGACGTCTCCCGGGCAGCCGCGCGGATCAGGTTCTGGAACAGGTCGATTTCGTAATTGCTGTGTACGTGCTGCAGGACTGCCGCGATGCGCTCCAGGCCCATGCCGGTATCGACCGACGGCTTGGGCAACGGATGCATGACCCCGGCTTCATCGCGGTTGAACTGCATGAAGACGTTGTTCCAGATTTCGATGTAGCGATCGCCGTCCTGGTCCTCGCTGCCCGGAGGGCCGCCCCAGATGCCGGGGCCGTGGTCGTAGAAGATCTCGGTGCAGGGTCCGCAGGGACCCGTATCGCCCATCATCCAGAAGTTGTCCGACGCGTAACGCGCGCCCTTGTTGTCGCCGATGCGGATGGTTCGCTCGGCGGGCACGCCGATCTGCTTGGTCCAGATGTCGTAGGCCTCGTCGTCCTCGGCATAGACCGTGACCCACAGCTTGTCTTTCGGCAGCTTGTAGACCTCGGTCAGCAGTTCCCAGGCATAGGCGATTGCGTCCTGCTTGAAATAGTCGCCAAAGCTGAAGTTGCCCAGCATCTCGAAGAAGGTGTGGTGGCGGGCGGTATAGCCGACGTTTTCCAGGTCGTTGTGCTTGCCGCCGGCGCGGACGCACTTTTGCGACGTCGTGGCGCGGTTGTAGGAGCGCTTGTCGAAGCCGAGGAAGACATCCTTGAACTGGTTCATCCCGGCGTTGGTAAACAGCAGCGTCGGGTCCTCATGCGGCACCAGCGAACTGGAGGAAACGATCTGGTGGCCCTTGGAGGCAAAGAAGTCGAGGAACTGCTGGCGGATTTCGGAGCTTTTCATAAGCTGGCGGCCTCAAAGGCGGGATTCGAAACCCTCGATTTTAAGAGAAAAACCCCCGGCTTCGCAGCTGCAGCCCCGGCTAATGCGCAAAAAGATCGAGACGGTCTGTGAATAGCGCGCTAACGCCGCGCGCGAAAAGCTTTTTTGCCTGTTTTTCGGCGTGACCGTGTAGCACAGCACCGGGATGCCCTGCCCCCGAGCTTCGGCCAGCACCTCGTCGGCGATCAAGTCGGCGTCACAGTGCAGCGTCACGGCACGAAGATGGCGGACCGTCGCCAGCCAGTCGGTCGGCGGTTTTTCAAACAGCACGCCGCGCGCAATCTGCGGCGCCAGATCGCGCGCCACTTCGAGCGCGGCCAGAGAAAAGGAGGAAAGCAGCGGCAGCACCTCCGCCCCATGCCACAGTTCGGCCGTCAAGCGCGCGACAACCTCGGCTGTCGCCAGTTCGCGGCCGCTCGCCGGCTTGATCTCGACATTGGCCAGCAAACCGAGTTCGCGGCACAGCGCCGCCGCTTCGGCAAAGCGCGGAATGCGCTCGCCAGCGCCGGCATCAAGCGCGAAGAGCACGGCATCGGGCGTTTCACAGACCGTGCCGCGGCCGTTGGTCGTGCGCTCCAGCGT
>CAYTFA010000533.1:0-1967 GCA_964436755.1 uncultured Rhodocyclaceae bacterium
CCGCCACGACGTCACCCAGTACGTGAAGCTCGTGCGCGAGCTGCCCGGGGTGGTGCGTACGCTGGCCGGCATCGTGCGCTCATCCGCGGCGACTAGCGGCGGTGGCGCCGACCTTGGCGAACTGCGGCGCAGCGTTTCCTTCGGACCGCACACGGCGCTCAACGTCGCCATCGGGCCGGAGCGGACCTTCGCCATGGCCTCGGTGCCACGCGCCGACCTCAAGGCCATCGCCGGCGCCCATGAGGCGACGGTCAACGATGTCGTGCTCGCCCTGTGCAGCGGCGCGCTGCGGCGCTACCTGAAGCGCCAGGGCCCGCTGCCGCGCAAGCCGCTGATCGCCTCGATGCCGATCTCGCTGCGCGAGGCCGGCAATACCGAAATGCGCACCCAGGCCACACTGAGCCTGGTCAGCCTCGCCACCCACATCGCCGACCCGGTGCGGCGGCTGCAGGCCATCCGCGATTCCGCCGGCGCCACCAAGGCCGTCGCGCGCCAGGCCAAGTCGGTCATTCCCACCGATTTCCCGCTGATCGGCGTGCCCTGGATCCTCGGCGCGCTGACTTCGCTCTACGGCCGCAGCCGCGTCGTCGAGACGCTGCCCATCCTGGCCAATGTGCTGATCTCCAACGTGCCGGGGCCCCCGGTGCCGCTCTATGCCGGCGGCCTGCGCATGACCGGCTACTGGCCGCTGTCCATCGTCGAGCACGGCGTCGGCCTCAACATCACCCTGATGAGCTACTGCGGCACACTGTTCCTCGGCTTCGTCGCCGCGAAGAACGCCGTGCCCGACGTCGATCGACTCGCCGCCGACTTCGATGAAGCCGTTGTCGAACTCGCGCGCCGCAGCCGTGCCGCCATCGCACGGGCGAAGCGGAGCGCCGCCTGACCATGCCCAACCGTACCCCCGTCGTCCGCCACGCCCACGTCGGCACGCCGCATCCGCTGTACTCGCTGCTGGAGCCGCGCGCGCTGCTGGAGATGGCCCTGCTGCCGTCCTCGACGCCGCTGCTGATGCAGGCGCCGCGCGGCGATGGCCACCCGGTGCTGCTGCTGCCCGGCTTCATGGCCGACGAAAAATCCCTGGTCGCGCTCAAGCTCTTCCTCCAGCGCAAGGGCTACGACGTGCACACCTGGGGTCTGGGCCGCAACCTCGGCTTCCGCAGCAAGCATGCCAGCGCGCTGCCGCAGAAGATCCGCTACCTGCACCATGTGACGGGACGCAAGGTGAGCCTCGTCGGCTGGAGCCTGGGCGGCGTCTTCGCCCTCTACGGCGCCGAGAACACGCTCGAGTGCGTGCGCTCCATCATCACGCTGGGCAGCCCGGTCAGCGTCGATCCCGGCGGCAGCCAGTCACCGCCCGCAATCAAGGCGCTGTACCGGCTGGTCTCGCACCGCCTCGGGCCGGCGGCGCACGTCATGCAGCCGCGCGCGAAGACCCTGCGCGAGCGGCGCCGGCTGGCGATACCGACCAGTTGCCTGTACTCGCTCAGCGACGGCGTGGTGCCGCCGCAGGAGGCGACCATCGACGGCGATCCGGCCCTGCACGAGAACATCCGCGTGCCCGGCAGCCACATCGGGCTCGGCTTCAACGGCATCGTGCTCGCCATCGTCGCCGACCGGCTTGCGCAGCCCGAGGGCGCCTGGCGTCCGTTCCGCCCGCAGGGCCTACTCGAGCGCGTCTGGCGCCTCACCGTCGGCGCACCGCGTCCCTCCGAACCTTCACCGGCCATCTGACATGCGCCAGCTCAGCGAACACGACGCCGCCTACATCTACTCCGACAGCGCGCACGCCAACTCCAACGTCACGCTGCTCTACATCTACGACCAGTCGACCGCCCCCGGCGGCCGTGTCCGCTTCAAGCAGATCCTGGCCCAGGTGGAAAGCCGGCTCGGCCAGTTGCCGATGTTCCGCGAGAAGATCCTGCGCGTGCCGCTCGACCTCGACTATCCCTACTGGATCGAGGACG
>CAYTFA010000534.1:0-1967 GCA_964436755.1 uncultured Rhodocyclaceae bacterium
CGTCCTCGGCGCCGGTGATGCCCATCACGCCGCCCATAGCCTGGATGACGAGGTCGAACGCTGGCGCGTCGGCGTATGGCGCCTCGTCGTGGAACCCAATCAGCAGCGCCACGGCCAGGCGCGGGTTCACCAACTGCAGGCTCTCCGGGTCGATGCGCAGCCGCGCGGGCACGCCCGGGGCGAAGCCGTAGATGACCGCGTCGCTGTTGCGCACCAAGTCGTAGAACGCCTGCAGGCCTTCCTCCGCCTTCAGATCGATCACCACGCTCTTCTTGCCGCGGTTCGCGGACAGGAAGAAGCCGCTGTCGCCGGCCACCGATGATTCGTGCACGCCCAGCTGGCGACCGCCATCGCCGCCCGGCGGCTCCACCTTAATCACCTCGGCGCCCATCTGCGCGAGCAACTGCCCGCCGAACGGTCCTCCCAGGATCCAGGTCAGATCGAGGATTCTCAGGTCTTGCAGCATTGCGCTTCCTTCAGTTCTTGTTCGTCGAGGACGCCGCCGCGCTCCACTTCTTCCCTTCCACCTGCAGGAACGCCTCCATTTCGGGCACCGACATTCGCCGCGTCGTCATCCCCAGATCGGCCAGCTTGTCCACGACGGCCGGCTGCTGCAGGAACGCATTGATCTCCTGGTTGACCTTCTGCGCCACCGCCGGCGGTACGCCGCGCGGCGCCATCAGCCCGTACCAGGGCGTAGCGTTGAAGCCGGGAACGCCGGCCTCCACCATGGTTGGAACGTCCGAGAGCGCGGCCATCCGGCTGGCCCCGGTCTGCCCCAGCGCCACCAGAGTGCCGGCCTTGATGTGGCTTAAGAGGTTGACCGGGTTGTCGAACATCAGCTTGATCTGCCCGCCCATCAGGTCCTGGATTGCAGGCATCGAGCCGCGGTACGGCACATGGGTTAACGAGGCGCCGGTAGCCTCGCGAAACATCTCCCCGATGATGTGCTGTGGCGTGCCGTTTCCCGCGGAGCCGTAGGTTACGGCGGCGGGATCGCGCCTGGAGGCCTCGACCACGTCGCGGATCGTCTTCCAGCCGGTCGCCTTGTTCGTGACGACGACGAAGGGCGCCACGCCCATCAGTGCGATGGGCTGGAAACTGCGCTCCGGATCGTAGGCCAGTGAGGGGAAGAGCACTCGGGCGACCGAAATCGGGCCGGTGGCGCCAAGCAGGAAGGTGTAGCCGTCGGCTGGGGCCTTGGCCACCGCCGCGGCGCCGATCGTGCCGCCCGCGCCCGTGACATTCTCGACGACGACGCTCGTCTTCAGCGTGTCCTGCAGGTGCTTGCCGACCATGCGGCCGAGGACGTCGACCACGCCGCCGGCGGTGTACGGAACCACCAGCTTGATCGGCCGGTCGGGCCAGCGCTCTTGCGCGTGCGCGGGCAGCACCGCGGCGAGGCCGGTGAGCAGGAGGGCGGCGCCACGGATCGCGGTGCGGCGGGTCGTCTTGATCGTCTTCATGATGGCTCCGATGAAATGAAAGGGAGCGTCGATCTTAGGAGCACGCGCCGCCTTCGGCCAGTTCTGTATCGGAATCGACCCCATTGATCGTTAGAATACTCTGGCGCTTGGGTCGTCAGCGGGCGCGCAACAACGATGAACCTGCGCACCATCGACCTGAACCTGCTGCTCGTGTTCGACACCGTCTATGCGGAACGCAGCATCTCCAAGGCCGCCGACAAGCTGAACCTGTCGCAGCCCACCGTCAGCAACGCCCTCGCGCGCCTGCGGGACCGGCTGAGCGACCCACTGTTCACGCGCTCGGCCAGCGGCAGGCCGCCGCCGGCGCGCGCCAAGGCGCTCGCGGGGCCGATCCGGCAGGCGCTCGACCTGATGGAGCTCGGCATCCGCGGCGACAACGAGTTCGATCCCGCCGCCTCCAGCCGCAACTTCGTGATCGCGGTGGAGGACTACGGCGAAGCCGTGATCCTGCCACCCTTCGTCGATTGGCTCGCGCGCGTG
>CAYTFA010000535.1:0-1959 GCA_964436755.1 uncultured Rhodocyclaceae bacterium
GCTCGAAGCTGGACAAGGCCCAGGCACTTGGGCTTACCATACTCGACGAAGAGCAGTTCAGGGAGTTGATTGGAGCATGAAGCGAGTTACCAAAGCCGTCTTTCCGGTGGCCGGGCTGGGAACGCGATTTCTTCCCGCCACCAAGGCCAGCCCCAAGGAGATGATGCCCATCGTCGACAAGCCGCTGATCCAGTATGCGGTGGAGGAGGCGGTCGCCGCGGGGATCACCGACATGATCTTCGTCACCGGCCGCTCCAAGCGCGCCATCGAGGACCATTTCGACATGGCCTACGAACTGGAGAGCGAACTCGAGCATCGCGGCAAGACCGAGCTGCTCGAGTTCGTGCGCAACATGATCCCGAAGGACATCAACTGCATCTACATCCGGCAGCCGGAGGCGCTGGGCCTCGGGCATGCCGTGCTTTGTGCGCGCCCGGCCGTGGGCGACGAACCCTTCGCGGTGGTGCTTGCGGACGACCTGCTCGATGGCAACCCGCCGGTGATGCGGCAGCTTACCGATGCTTACGACAGCAATGGCTGTTCGGTGATCGGCGTACAGCAGGTGGCGCGCGAAGCTACCCGCAGCTATGGCATCGTCGATAGCGTCCCGCTGACCGGCAACCTGGAGCGCATTCGTCGCATCGTCGAAAAGCCGAGTCCCGAGGATGCCCCGTCGACGCTGGGCGTGGTCGGGCGCTACGTGCTTACGCCGCGCATCTTTCACCATCTGGTGCGGATCGGACGCGGTACCGGCGGCGAGATCCAGCTCACCGACGGCATTGCCGCGTTGCTGGGCGAAGAGCAGGTGCTGGCCTGTCGTTATAGCGGCACGCGCTATGACTGCGGCTCGAAGCTCGGCTACCTGGAGGCTACCGTGGCCTTCGGCTTGCGTCACGGCGAAGTCGGCGCCGGATTTGCCGAAGTGCTGAAGAAGTACCGGTGAGTCCGCAGGAGGCCCGCACCGTCCTTGCCGAGGCGGATTTGCTTTGTTCGGTGGAGCAGGCCGATGCCGCAGTTCGGCGTGTTGCCGCCGAGATCACGGCGCGGGTGGGCGAGCGTAATCCCCTGGTGCTCGCCGTGATGGGCGGTGCCGTGGTCTTTGCCGGGCAGCTCCTGCCGCAACTCGCGTTTCCGCTGGATTTCGACTACCTGCATGCCACGCGCTACGGCGACGTGACGCAGGGCGGGCAGCTGCAGTGGCTGGTCGAGCCGCGCGCCGAGGTAGCCGGTCGCACCGTGCTGGTGCTGGATGACATCCTCGACGAGGGCATCACGCTGGCGGCCATCGTGGCTCGACTGCAGGCCATGGGGGCCACGGAAGTGCTCTGCGCGGTATTCGCGGAGAAGGACCTGGGCCACGCCAAGCCGTTGGCGGCGGACTTCGTCGGCGTCCGCCTGCCGAACCGCTACGTGTTCGGGTACGGGATGGACGTCAAGGGGGCGTGGCGCAACCTGCCGGCGGTGTACGCGGTAAAGGGACTCTGAGCATCGGGCGTGGCGCTGTTGCTGAGGCGCCACCGGCGCGGCGAAAATCGTTGCCGCGCTTGCAACTTCGGCGCAAATGGTGTTCCAATACGTTTTTCTAAACCAAAGGGGAAACGGATGAATAAGACCGAACTGATCGATGCGGTAGCCGAGCGTGCCGAACTGTCGAAGGCTGCAGTCAACAAGGCCATCGACGCGCTGACCGAGGTCATCACCACCGTGATTTCGAAGGGCAATGCCGTCGCACTGATCGGCTTTGGCACCTTCAAGTCCGTGATGCGTTCCGCGCGTACCGGGAAGAACCCGAAGACGGGCGCGCCGCTCAAGATCGCGGCGAAGGCCGTGCCGAAGTTTTCCGCGGGCGCGAGCCTGAAGGCCGCGGTTGCTGGCAAGAAGCCTGCCGCCAAGAAGGCCGCGGCGAAGAAGCCCGCCGCGAAGAAGCCTGCGGCGAAGAAGCCTGCAGCGAAGAAGCCT
>CAYTFA010000536.1:0-1956 GCA_964436755.1 uncultured Rhodocyclaceae bacterium
CGAAGCGATAGGTCTGCGGGTCAGACAGGTATTCGTACAGATCCGCAGCGTCGTCAAGCCGGAAGCGTCGCAGCAGCAGGCGTGGAGTGTTCAGCGACCCGATCATGATCTTGTGATCCTCGTAACGGTTCCTTGTTTTCACCAAACGCCCGGCACAAGCCGAGAGCGGACGCGCTGCGCATACGCCGGGTAGCCTGGCAGCTCCTCCCGCAGCATCCGATCCTCCTTGGCTGTCCGCAGCACGAACAGCAGACCGATGGCGACGCCGGGCAGCAGCGCCCACCACGACCCCAACGCCACCGGCATGCCGAGGAACAGCAGGATGACGCCGAGGTACATCGGATGGCGCACGTAGCGGTAAGGCCCGGCGCTGACGACGACCTGCCCGCGATCATCCTGGATCCGCGCCATGCGCGACAGGTAGGTGTTGGTCGCCAGCGCCCAGAAGATCAGCGCGCCCGCCGCGGCCAGGCCCAACCAGGCCAGCAGTTTCGCCGGCAGCGGCACGGCCGACCAGCGGAAGCGGCCTGCGTCCAATCCGGCAACAACCGGCGTCAGCAGCAGGAAAACGGTGTAGGCTGCCATGATCGCCCTGTCCCAGGGCTTGACGTTCGCCGCCCTGCGCGCCTGGCCGCGCTCGCGTAGCTGCTCAGGGTCCCGGCGCAGGCCCCACCAGGCGTACGCGGCGAGGAACAGGCCGTAGGCCGCGAGCAGCGCCCAGGCCTCGACCCAGTTCAGCCGGCCGGCGGGCACGAATAGCAGTCCGGCCATGATGCCGAGGACGAGGACCAGGCTGAACGCCGCTCGCGCTCCGCTCACGGGCGCGCCTGATGGTTTATCCAGGGAGGGTGGCATATCAGGATGTGGTCTCCAGGAAGGGGAGGACACGCGCGGACATGTTCACCAGGACATGCCCCGCGTGCGGGATCAACGCTGCTTCCAGCTTCGGCACGAGCTTCGCCATCCGCGCCGCCACCGCTGCCATCGGGCGGATGACATCCTCGGTGCCACCCAGCAGCAAGATCGGCATGTCCAAACGTTTGAGTTCAGCGTCCGCGAAAATGTACTCCTTGTCAATGCGTGCGCTGTGATGGGTCATGATGGCGTTCATGAAGCGCGCCACTTCGGGATACATGGGCTGCTTCCCGAAGACCTTGCGGTTGAGTCTTTCTGCGCCCCAACGACCGAACATCGAGAGAACGATGGCGCTCAGGATGAAGGATGGCTTGGTGGGCACAACACCGCCTGGGGTCAGCAGCACCAGCCTGTCGACGCGCTCCGGCCGGTAGGTGGCGAACTTCAGGGCCGTCCAGCCGCCTTGCGACAGTCCCAACAGCGCCGCCTTGCGGGCGCCCAGGCCGTCCAGAACATCCTCCAGCCATTCTGCGTAGCCGGGGCCAGCCCAGGGCAGACGGTTCTGGGCGCTTTTGCCGGGATCGCCCGGAATGTCAACCGCATAGACGCGGAAGTGGGCGCTGTACGCGGCGACATCGCCCGCCCAGGAAACCGCGTTCGAGGCGGCGCCATGGAGCAGGATCAAGGGCGGGGCCGATCGCTCACCGCTGGCGATGAGAAAGGTCTCGCCGTGCCGCGTGGCCAGGCTGAAGGTTTCATGCGCCACGGGCCAACGCGCCACGGCGGCATCGTACAGGGCCATAATTTCCCGTTCGCCGGCTGGTGATTTGTAGATTGAGGTAGGGTTCATGTCAACGTCCCTTTCTCAGCCGGTAGAGGCAGCCGCCGATGGTCAGCACGCCGACCGCGCCGATGACGACGCCCAGGCCAATAAAATCGGGAGGCAGGTTGCGGTCCCATTGCCCTGAACTTCTGAAGAGGATCGTCAGCACGAAGAAACACCACAGCCCCGCCACGATCCCCAGCCCCAGCAGCCAGCGCTGGCCGGCGTCGGATGGTCTCATGGCAGCCTGGCGACCTCCGCGGCCAGCAGCGCATACA
>CAYTFA010000537.1:0-1950 GCA_964436755.1 uncultured Rhodocyclaceae bacterium
GCGTCGAGTGCATGATCGTCGCCAACGACGCCACGGTGAAGGGCGGCTCCTACTTCCCGATCACGGTCAAGAAGCACCTGCGGGCGCAGGAGATCGCGGCGCAGAACCGCCTGCCCTGCATCTACCTGGTCGATTCCGGCGGCGCCAACCTGCCGACCCAGGACGAGGTCTTCCCCGACCGCGACCACTTTGGCCGCATCTTCTACAACCAGGCCAACATGTCGGCCGCCGGAATTCCGCAGATTGCAGTGGTCATGGGCTCCTGCACCGCGGGAGGGGCCTATGTGCCGGCAATGTCCGACGAGTCGGTGATCGTGAAGAATCAGGGCACCATCTTCCTCGGCGGGCCGCCGCTGGTGAAGGCGGCCACCGGCGAAGTGGTGAGCGCCGAGGACCTCGGCGGCGGCGACGTGCATACGCGCATCTCCGGCGTCTGCGACCACCTGGCCGAGAACGACCTGCATGCGCTGTCCATTGCGCGCCGCCTGGTCGGCAACCTCAACTGGAAGAAGCCGCTGTCGCTGGATCTCGCCGAACCCGAGGCCCCGGCCTACGACCCGGCCGAACTGATGGGCATCATCCCGGCCGACCCGCGCAAGCCCTACGACGTGCGCGAAGTGATCGCGCGCGTGGTCGACGGCTCCCGCCTCGACGAGTTCAAGTCGCGCTACGGCACGACGCTGGTGACGGGTTTCGCCCGCATCCACGGCTATCCGGTGGGCATCGTCGCCAACAACGGCATTCTTTTCTCCGAGTCGGCGCAGAAGGGTGCCCACTTCATCGAGTTGTGCGCGCAGCGTGGCATCCCGCTACTGTTCCTGCAGAACATCACCGGCTTCATGGTCGGCCGCAAGTACGAAAACGGCGGCATCGCCAAGGACGGCGCGAAGATGGTGACCGCGGTGGCCACGGCGCAGGTGCCGAAGTTCACCATGATCATCGGCGGAAGTTTCGGTGCCGGCAACTACGGCATGTGCGGCCGCGCCTACAGCCCGCGCCTGCTCTGGATCTGGCCCAATGCCCGGGTGTCGGTCATGGGTGGCGAACAGGCGGCCTCGGTGCTATCCACGATCAAACGTGACGCCATGGAGGCGGCCGGCAAGCAGTGGCCCAAGGAGGACGAAGAGGCCTTCAAGGCGCCGATCCGGGAGCAGTACGAAACTCAGGGCCATCCGTACTACGCGACGGCGCGCCTGTGGGACGATGGCATCGTCGATCCGGTGCAGACGCGGCGTACCCTCGGCCTGGGCATCTCCGCCTCGCTCAATGCTCCCATCCCGCCGACCAAGTTCGGCGTGTTCCGCATGTAAGCGCCGACTTCTCCCGGAGAATTCCATGTACCAGTCCATCATCACCGAAATCGATGCCGGCGTTGGCATCGTCACCCTGAACCGGCCCGAACGGCACAATGCGTTCGACGACGCCCTGATCGCCGAACTGGCAGAGGCCATCGACATCATGGCGGCGGAGCCCGCCGTGCGCGTGCTGGTGATTTCCAGCACGGGCAAGAGCTTCTGTGCGGGTGCCGACCTCAACTGGATGAAGAGTGCCGCCGGCTACAGCAGCGAAGAGAACCTGCGCGATGCGCGCGGCCTCGCCGAGATGCTGCGCCGGCTTGCGCAATGCCCGAAGCCGACCATCGCGCGCGTACAGGGCCCTGCCTACGGCGGCGGTGTCGGCCTCGTTGCCTGTTGCGACATCGCCATCGCCACCTTCGACGCCCAGTTCTCGCTGACCGAAGTCAAGCTGGGGCTGATCCCCGCCGTGATCAGCCCGCACGTGATCGCGGCGATCGGCGAGCGCTACGCGCGCCGCTACATGCTGACCGCCGAGCGCTTTTCGGCCGCCGAGGCCTATCGCATCGGCCTGATCCACGAAATGGTGGCCGACGAGGAAGCGCTCGACGAGGCGGTCGGCGAAGTCGTCGAGGCCTTGCTCAAAAACAGTCCC
>CAYTFA010000538.1:0-1930 GCA_964436755.1 uncultured Rhodocyclaceae bacterium
CGATGGCCTGGATGTTGAGTCGCTCCTCGATCTCGCGCCGCATCTCGTTGGTCCAGGGTTCGGCGCCGAAGATGCCGACGCGCAGCGTGGTCTTGCGCGGATCGACGCCCTGCTTGATCATCTCGTCGGCGACGGTGAGCACGTAGGACGGCGTGCAGCAGATCACGGTCGGCTTGAAGTCCTGGATCAGCTGCACCTGCTTCTCGGTCTGGCCGCCCGACATGGGGATGACCGTGGCACCGAGCGCCTCGCCGCCGTAGTGCGCGCCAAGGCCGCCGGTGAACAGGCCGTAACCGTAGGAGTTGAGCATGATGTCGCCGGCGTGGCAGCCGGCCGCACGCAGCGAGCGCGCCATGAGCTGCGCCCACATCGCGATGTCGTTCTTGGTGTAGCCGACCACCGTCGGCTTGCCCGTGGTGCCCGACGAGGCGTGGATGCGCACCACGTCCTCCATCGGCGTGGCGAACATCCCGTAGGGGTAGGTCTCGCGCAAGTCGGCCTTGGTGGTGAAGGGGAATTTGGCGAGGTCGGCCAGCTCCTTCAGGTCGTTCGGGTGCACGCCAGCGGCGTCGTACTTCTTGCGGTAGTGCGGCACGTTGTCGTAAACGTGCTTGATGGCCCACTTCATGCGCTGCAGTTGCAGTGCCCGCAGTTCGCCGATGCTCGCTTTTTCGATCGGCTCGAGGCCTTTGTTGTCTTGTGCGCTCACTCCTCCCCCTTCTTGCCGCTGTTGCTAGGCCGCGCGGGCCAATTGTTTGACGAATCCGAGATTTTCCACGACCTTGGACTGTATGTGTGAAATCTGTTCCGGGCTGAGGTGGCGGAAGCGCCCCATGGCCTTCAGGTAATCGGTCACCGGCAACGGGTTATCCACAGGCCGCGTGAAGTGCAGGCCCGCGGCGGGCGTGTATTCCCAGAGGGTGACGAAGTTGCTTTCGACGGCCTTGCGCGCCACTTCCATGTTCAGGTTGGTCGGGAAGCGCCAGCCCGTGGTGCAGGGCGAATACACGTGCAGGTAGGCGAAGCCGCGCTTGGCGGCCTCGATGGCCTTGTCGATCTTGTCGTACAGGTCTTCCATGTAGGCGGTCGAGGCCGTGGCGACGTACTCGCAGCGGTGGTTCACCATGATCAGCGGCAGGTTCTTGGCGTCCTGCGACTTGCCGTGCGTGGCCTCCCCCACCGGGGTGGTCGAGGTCCATGCGCCGTAGGGCGTGCAGCTCGAGCGCTGCATGCCGGTGTTCATGTAGCCCTCGTTGTCGACCACCATGAAGAGGATGCGCTCGCCGCGCTCGGCCGCGCCCGAGAGCGACTGGAAGCCGACGTCCGAGGCGCCGCCGTCGCCGGCGATGGCCAGCGCCAGCACCTCGCGCCCGGCGCGCTTGTACTGCCGCTTGACGCCGGCCAGCATGGCGGCGGTGTTGGTCAGCAGCGGGTGGAACACGGGCACCTTGGTGCCCGTGGTGCCATTGAAGCCGACCGAGCCCATGCCCGGCACGCAGCCCGGCGGCGTCGCCAGCACGGTGTCCGGCCCCGCGCGGCGCAGGGTGTGGCGCATCAGCAGTTCGGTGTTGCAGCCCTGGCAGCCGGCCAGGCCGGGGGCGAAGAGGTCTTCCCAGTCGCCCACCTCGTTGTAGATGCGCGAGGTGGTGATGTGCTTGAGCGCGCCGGTCGGGCAGGCCGGCACGCAGGCGGGCGAGCCACCCGCATTCGCGTTACACATGTCGCACTTGGCGACATGGCCGCTGCCGGCATCGAGGGCGATGCCGGCATAGGCACAGCCGACGGTGCACAGCAGGCAGTCGACGCACTTGTCGGCGTTCCAGTCGATGACGCCGGAGGCGCCATCCTTGGTCAGCGCACCGGCCGGGCAGACGGCGACGCAGCGCGGGTCGCCGCACTGGCGGCAGAGCGCCAGTTCGAAGCCGGCCTC
>CAYTFA010000539.1:0-1929 GCA_964436755.1 uncultured Rhodocyclaceae bacterium
CCCTCGGGCAGCATGCCGACGATCTCGGAATGCGCGTGCTGGCTGATCTGGCGCAGCAGGGTCTTGCGGTAGTTCTCCGGCATCCAGTCCTTGGCTTCGATGAACTCGCCGGCGTCGATGCGGTTGTCGAAGCGCTGCTGGAGCGCGGCCTCCTCGGCCGTGCGCTGGACGGGCTGGCCGCCCTCCTCGCGCAGGGTGTCCATGGCCTGCGTGTACATGCTGCGTCCTTCGTGCTCTGCGTTCGGGGATCGCCGGCGCGCCCCGCCGGGCCGCGCTGACGTGATACATTTTTTTTGTGTTTTTCTAGCCTACTGTATCACTTGAAGGCTGTCAATTGAAATTTGAAGCATCGAAAGGGCGCTGCGGTCGCCGACGCGCTGCACAGGCCCGAAGCCCGCTGCAGCAATCCTCGAAGGCGGCTCGCGTGCGCTGATTTTCGTACCTACTTTCCCCGCTGCACACGGGGGCCCGGCCTAGGGATACACCGAGAGACGCCGGGGCGCAGTTGGTGCAGCCCGTCCGGGCCGCTCGCAAGGAAATCAGCCCGGCAGGCTGATCTCGAGCCCTTCCCGGGCAAGCATCACTTCGGGCTCGCCGGCGCCGCCGGCCACATAGCTGGAACTGGCCAGCGCGGCGGAAAAAACCCTTTCCAGCTCGTCGTCGGAGCGGGTCGGCTCGTGGTGGGTGCAGGCCAGCCGCTTCACGCCGAGGCGCCGCGCCCAGGCGACATGACCCTCCATCGTGCCGTGGCCCCAACCCACCTTGCCGGCACGGTACTCGGCCTCGGTGTAGGAACTGTCGGCGATCAGCAGGTCGATGCCGCGCAGGTGGGCGTCGAGCGCCGCCTGCTGCTGGTCGACCATCTGCTGGTAGGCGGCGTGCTCGGCGTCCTCGGCCGCATAGATGTTGGCCCAGGGCTCGTGATCGCCGGTAAAGAAGACGGACGCGCCGTCGCCATCAACGCGGTAGCCGAAATTCGTCACCGGATGGTTGAGCATGTGCGGCGTCACGGTCAGCGAGCCGAGCGTGACCGGGTCGCCGACGCCCAGGGTCACGTAGTCCATCGCCGCCTTGAGTTCAGCCTCGCGGATCGGGAAGAAGCTGTACTGCATCTGCACGTCCATCACCTGCTCGGGGCCGCGCTGCGAAATCAGGTCGAACGGGCCGTGGATGCGCAGCGTGTTGCCCGGGATGTAGATCGGCGTGAAGAACGGCAGGCCCTGGATGTGGTCCCAGTGCGTGTGGGTGATGAAGACGTTGGCGGTCACCGGCAGCTGCCGCAGCAACTGCTGGGCCAGCGGGAAGATGCCGGTACCGGCGTCGAGGATCACCAGCGTACCGTCGTCGCCGCGCACCTCGATGCAGGTGGTATTGCCGCCGTAGCGTGCCGTGTGCGGACCGGGTGACGGAATCGAGCCGCGCACGCCCCAGAAGCGCACCTTCATGGCAAAGCCCTCACTTCTCGTGCCCCACCTGGGCGAACATCATTGCATCGTCTACGATCTTGTCGAGCGAGCCCAGCTTCGCGGCGAGGGCCTCGACGTCACCGCCAAAGCGTGCCGGAGCCGCGTTCGCTTCGCCGGCGCGCCACGGGTTGCCGCTGTCGCCGATTTCGCGCAGGCGCACGATCTGGTCGGCAGCGCGCAGGCAGTCCATCATCGGCGACGGCGCGACCTCCGGATCGTGGTGGTCGCGAATGCACTCGACGAGGTGCTCCGGAAAATCCCAGCGCTTGGCCAGCATGGCGCCGACCGGGCCGTGGTCTACCCCGATGCAGGCCTTCTCGGCCTCGTGCAGCGGCACATCGTGTTCGACCACGTACGCGATCGCGCCACGGAATTCCGCGGCGAGGAACTGCGCGAACACCACCTTGCCGAAGTCGTGCAGCAGGCCGGCGATGTAGCAATCGCCGGAATCGACCTCGCCCTT
>CAYTFA010000540.1:0-1913 GCA_964436755.1 uncultured Rhodocyclaceae bacterium
CGGAGCATGCCGAACTGCACCTGCTGCTGTCGATGATGACGCCGCTCGGCTGGCTCGAACGCGTGCCGACCTACAAGGACCAGCAGGAGAAGCTCGAGCACAAGGATTTGTCGACCTACGGCTTCCTCGGCTACCCGCTGCTGCAGGCGGCAGATATCCTGATCTACCGCGCCAACCGCGTGCCGGTGGGCGAGGACCAGGTGCCGCACGTCGAGTTCACGCGCGAGATCGCGCGCCGCTTCAACCACCTCTACGGGCGCGAGCCGGGGTTCGAGGACAAGGCGCGCGAGGCCGTGAAGAAGCTGGGCAGCAAGCGGGCCAGGCTTTACGACGAACTGCGCACACGCTTCCAGGAGAAGGGCGATGAAGCCGCGCTGGAGCAGGCGCACGAACTCCTCAACGAGGCGCAGAGCCTGTCGCTGGGCGACCGCGAGCGGCTGTTCGGCTGGCTGGCCGGCACGCGCAAGATGATCCTGGTCGAACCCGACGCGCTGCTCACCCACGCCTCGCGCATGCCCGGCCTCGATGGCCAGAAGATGTCGAAGTCCTACGGCAACACGATTGCCCTGCGCGAGGATGCCGAGTCGATCACGCGCAAGATACGGACCATGCAGACCGATCCGGCGCGCGTGCGGCGCACCGACTCCGGCGATCCGGAGAAATGCCCGGTCTGGCAGTTCCACCAGATCTACTCGACGGGCGAAGTGCGCGAGTGGGTGCAGGCCGGGTGCCGCTCCGCCTCCATCGGCTGCCTCGAGTGCAAACAGCCGGTGATCGACGGCGTCCTGCGCGAGCAGGAGCCGATGCGCGAGCGGGCGCGGATGTACGAGGAGGACCCGCAACTCGTCAGGAACATCATCGCCGACGGTTGCGAGCGGGCGCGCAAGCTGGCGCAGGAGACGATGCGCGACGTGCGCGACGCCATGGGGCTGGATTACTCGTGATCACCGGCGCCGACATCCTGCAAGGCGATAGCGCGCCGCCGCCCGTCGCGGAGGGCGGCCCGCCGCCACACCTGCCGCGCGTCTATGGCGAGGTGCTGGCCGAGTTGCCGCAGGACCTATACATCCCGCCCGATGCGCTGGAGATCATCCTCGATTCGTTCGAAGGCCCGCTCGACCTGCTGCTCTACCTGATCCGGCGCGCCAACATCAACGTGCTGGACATCCCGATGGCGCCGCTGACGGTCCAGTACCTCGAGTACGTCGAAGCGATGCGCAGCCGCAACCTCGAGCTGGCGGCGGAATACCTGTTGATGGCTGCGGTGCTGATCGAGATCAAGTCGCGCATGCTGCTGCCGCGCCCGCCGCGGGCCGAGCATGGCGAGGTGGAGGATCCGCGCGCGGAACTCGTGCGGCGCCTGATCGAATACGAGCGGATGAAGGCTTCGGCAGCGAAACTGGACGAACTGCCGCAGGTTGGCCGCGATTACGAGTGGATCACCGTCTGGATCGCCGACAAGGTGGTCGAGCGTCAGCCCGAGGTTTCGCTGCACGACCTGCAGGTGGCCTGGCTGGCGCTGATGCGGCAGGCCCGCATCCACCAGCATCACAAGATCCGCCGTGAGGAGCTGTCGGTGCGCGAGCACATGGGCATCATCCTTCGGCGCCTGCAGGGGCGCGGCTACGTGGTGTTCGACGAACTGTTCGACCTGACCCTCGGCACCCAGGGACTGGTGGTAAGTTTCCTCGCCGTGCTCGAACTGGCACGCGAGTCCCTGGTCGAGATTACCCAGAACGAGGCCCTCGCGCCGATCTACGTGAAGCTACCCGATGCTGCCCCTGTATAAGCCCGACGATTACAAGCGCGTACTCGAGACCGCGTTGCTGGCGGCGGCCGAGCCGCTGCCGCTGGCAGAACTCAAGAAGCTGTTCGCCGACCAAATCGGCCACGACTATCGCCGCGCCGCGCTC
>CAYTFA010000541.1:0-1909 GCA_964436755.1 uncultured Rhodocyclaceae bacterium
CAAATGAACAGGAATCTCAAACGCGCGCTGGTGGGCGCAGCACTGGTCACCGCAACGGGCGTCGGCGCCGGACTTGTCATGGCCGGCGGCGACATGGCCTGCGGACACGGTCCGCACATGATGCATGCCATGCAGAAGGGCGATGTCAAGGCCATGGCCGACGCCAGGCTGGAGGCGCTGCATGCCGGCCTGCAACTGCGTGCCGAGCAGGAGGCCGAATGGGCCGCGTTTCGCACGGCGATTTCGCGCCAGGCCGAGCAGATGGGTGAGAAGGTCCGCGCCTGGCGCGACGCAGCGCCGTCCGCCTCGGCCATCGAGCGCCTCGATCGGGCGCAGAAGGGCATGGACGACGGGCGTGCAGCGCTCGACCAGGTCGCCGCGGCGACCCGGCGCTTCTATGCTGCGCTGGACAAGGAGCAGCAGTCGCGCTTCGATGAGCTCACGCGCCGCCTTGGTCCCGGGCGACCCGGCTGGGGTGGCGGCCGCGGGCCGGCAGCCTGAGGCGGGGAGGACGACATGCGACTGCGCATCTTTCCCCTCGCCCTGATTGCCATCGGCACCGGCCTTCTGCTGGGCAAGCTCGGCATCGTTCCCACCGAGGCACTGCGCGACGCCGTGCACACATGGTGGCCGCTGGGCCTCATCGCCATCGGAGCGGCGATGCTCGCCGTACCGCGTGGTGCGTGCGGCCACCATCGCCGCTGCGGCACGCGCGATCAGCCTCCGCTCGAAGGACCGGGCACCGCCGCGTGATCGACAAAGCCGGCGGGCGTTGCCCGCCGGCTTTGCTGCCTCCCATCCTGAACGCACCCGCGGGGAGATCGTCGCCCGAATGTCCGGGCGACCGCTTCCTCGACACGGATGCTCTTGCCCCGGTACGCTCGTTCCCAGTACGGGAGGTATGTCCCTGACTCGCTTCAACTGCATAGAAGGGGTCTACAGACGCCGTGGCGCGAAAGGTATCGATCTGAAACCTTGAGCCACTACGTGCTTGGGAACTGCGCACACCGGCATGCGCCGTGCAAGGCAGGGGAGACGCGGTAGTCGGATCAGCCGGTTCGCGTCAGTGTCTTTCCGGCCACCGCAAGCGCGCCGCTCGATTCCAGTCGAGCCAGTGTGCGGTACAGCGCTTCATGGCTGATCCCCAGTTCCGCGGCCCACGCCTTGCGCGTCTGCGTCAGCGTGACGACGCCACCCTGTCCCTCGGCTTCGATGTAGTGCAGCACCCTGTCCGACGCCTTGTGCAAGTGCAGGCGTTCATTCTGGGCTCGAAGACGACGGATCTCGCGGGCGAGTGCCGAAAGCCATACGGCGCGGAACGCGGAATCGTCATCGAGGGCGTGGCGAAATGCCGCGCTGGGGAAGAGCAGCAGTTCGCTGTCCTCCGCGGCGACGATGTCGCAATGGTAGGTCTTCGATTCCATGCTGGCTTCGGCGATGAATCCGCCGGAGCGCCGCTGCAGTATCACCGGCTGGCCCTCCGCGGTGTGCCGCAACAGGCGAATTTCGCCAGACAGGACGTAGAGCACGTACTTCGGGCGTGCGCCGCGGCGAAACAGCACGGCACCCCTTGCCGCCGGGTATTGCAGTGCGGCCTGGCGCAGGGACAGGGGAATCGCCGCCAGAATCGCATGCCCGCAGGCGAGGGCGTCCCATTCGAGCACCGGCTTCATGGCTTCAGCCAGCCCTTCCGCGCTGCAAGACCCGGCCAGATCGGTCCCGCGGCGATACCGGCGCAGGCCAACTCCACGGGGGTAACTGAAGCGGCGTCTGCATTCGGGGTGATCGCCGTCGTGCGCGGTGTGCCGGGTGGGGTGGTCATATGATTGTGATCATACGCTTGCGCCGCGGCCCGGTCGTAGCATGCGCGCCATGTACATGCGGAGGGTCACACCATGAACCGAAAATT
>CAYTFA010000542.1:0-1907 GCA_964436755.1 uncultured Rhodocyclaceae bacterium
CCTCCGGCCAGCGCGGCGCGTTGTTGGGCAGGCCCGAGGCGACCAGCTTGTGGAAGGTCGGCTTCGAACGCGCGTTGGAGTTCTTGCCGCCAACCCAGATCGCCAACTTGGAATGCTCGGGATCGTTGATCTGCATCGGCGGGCAGGGGGGGTAGCAGGCGCCGCAGCAGATGCACTTCTTCTCGTCGACTTCGAGCGAGGGCTTGCCATTCACCAGCGCCGGGCGGATCGCGGCGACCGGGCAGCGGGCGACCACGGCGGGGCGTTCGCAGACGTTGGCGACGAGGTCGTGGTTGATCTTGGGCGGCTTGGTGTGCTGCACGATCACGGCGAGGTCGGCCTGGCCGCCGCAGTTGATTTCGCAGCAGGAGGTCGACAGGTGCACGCGGTTCGGCATCTGCTCGTTCTTGAACTCCTCGTAGAGCTGGTCCATCATCGACTTGACCACGCCCGAGGCGTCGGTGCCGGGGATGTCGCAGTGCAGCCAGCCCTGGGTATGGGCGACCATGGTCACCGAGTTGCCGGTGCCGCCGACCGGGAAGCCTTCGCCTTCCAGCTTGGCGATCAGCGGATCGACCTTCTTCGGATCGGCGACGATGTATTCGATGTTGGAGCGGATCGTGAAGCGGACGAAGCCTTCGCCGAACTTGTCGGCGATGTCGCACAGCTTGCGGATCGTGTAGGTGTCCATCTGGCGCTGGGTGCCGGCGCGCACCGACCACACCTCGTCGCCCGAGTGGCTGACGTGATGCAGCACGCCGGGCCGCGGACGGTCGTGATACCGCCAGTTGCCGCGGTTCTTGAGCAGTAGCGGGTGCATGAACTTGTCGTTGTCGGGCACGCCGCACTCGACTGCCTTGCGCAGGGCTTGGGCTTCAGCCATAGTCGTCTCCGGAAAAGTCGATTAATTCAGTAGGGGTTTGTCTGCGCTACGGCGCCCGCCGGCCAGGCCGGGGAAGCCTGCGCTTCGCTTGTTTAGGCCGCCGCCTTCTTGGCGTTGATCTTTGCCACTTCCTCGTCCCAGCCGTCGGTACGGACGTAGGGGTTCATGCGCGGCGCCGTGACCATGTTCGGGTCGATATCCACGCCGACGCCCTCGAGGAAGTTCACCAGGCCAATGCGCTCGATCATCTCGCCGGTGCGCTCGTGCTCGAGTGCGTTCTCGGCGAAGAAGTCGATGATGTTCTGGGCCAGTTCGACCAGCTTCTCGCGGTCTTCGTCGCTGTCGAGCTTCATGAAGGGAACCACCAGGGTGCCCATCAGGCCGCCGATCTTGAGGTGGCTCTTGCCGCCGACCAGGATCGAGGCGCCCTTGTCCTTGCCCGGGGCCAGCGCGCCGGTCATGACGTTGACGCAGTGCATGCAGCGCACGCAATCCTTGTTGTCGATCTCGAGGCACTGCTTGCCGTCGAGCGCCACGGCGGAGACGTGGGCATCCTTGCGCACGGCACCGGCGTCCTTGATCTGCAGCGCCTTGGTCGGGCAGCGCGCGACGACGTCATTGACCAGCTCGTTCATGCCGTGCTTGGCGAACCACTTCTTGCCCAGCTCGTCGTCCGTGCGAATGTTGTCGCGCCAGGTGCCGATCACGGCCATGTCGGCGCGCTGGATGGAGTTCATGCAGTCGTTGCCGCAGCCGGAGAACTTGAACTTGAACTTGTAGGGCAGCGCGGGACGGTGGATGTCGTCGAGGAAGCTGTTGATCACCGACTTGTGTGCCTTGGCTTCGTCGTAGCAGGACTGCTCGCAGCGCGCGGCACCGACGCAGGACATCGAGGTGCGCACGGCCGGGCCGGCGCCGCCGAGGTCGAAGCCCATCTCGTTGATCTCGTCCCAGGCCTTCTGCACGTTGTCGGTGGTGCAGCCCTGCATCATGATGTCGCCGGACTGGCCGTGCAGCGCGATCA
>CAYTFA010000543.1:0-1906 GCA_964436755.1 uncultured Rhodocyclaceae bacterium
CCACGGCGCGCGCCTCCGCAACCGCGCCGGCGTGGGCGTCGAGCAGGGGGCGCTGCGCGTCCGCACGCAGCAGCGAGTGATGGGCGTTCTGTCCGTGGATGTCGGCAAGGAATTCCGCGGCCTCACGCAACTGGCCCAGCGTCGCCGCCGCGCCGTTCACGTAAGCGCGCGAGCGGCCGGTGCTGTCAACCACGCGCCGCAGCAGGCAGGCGTCGGCATCGAAATCGTTGGCGCGCAGCCAGGCCTCGAGTTCGCTGCCGCCGGCAATGTCGAATTCGGCGGCGATTTCGGCCCGCTCCGCCCCGCTTCGCACCACGCCGGCGTCGGCCCGCTCGCCCAGCGCCAGCGCCAGCGCATCGACGAGGATGGACTTGCCGGCACCGGTCTCGCCGGTGAGGGCACCGAAGCCGCTGCCGAACTCCAGTTCGAGCCGGTCGACGATGACGAAGTCGCGGACGATCAGGCGCTGCAACATTGGATCAGTGTCGCGGCGTAGCGCTCCAGTGGAGCTTCTCGCGCAGCATGGCGAAGTAACTGTAGCCGGGCGGATGCAGCAGGGTCACCGCGGACGACGAACGGCGGATGCGCACGACGTCGCCGGCGCGCGCCTCGAAGCGCACCTGGCCGTCGAAATGCGCCCGCGCCTCGTGCGGCGGCAGCAGCGCGATCTCGATGACCACGCTGTCGCTGACGGTGATCGGCCGGTTCGACAGCGCGTGCGGACACAACGGCACGATGGCGATGCCGGGCACGGAAGGGTGCAGGATGGGACCGTTGGCGGACAACGCGTAAGCCGTGGACCCGGTCGGCGTCGCCACGATCAGGCCGTCGGCGCGCAGCACGTGGATCAGCTCCCCATCCACCTTGACCTGCAGTTCGATGAGGCGCCCGCTTTCGCCCTTGTTCACCACCACGTCGTTGAGCGCCAGGGTGCGCAGCGCCGTAGCGCCATCGCGAACCACCTCCGCCTCGAGCAGGAAGCGGCTCTCGCGGGTGAACTTCCCGGCCAGCAGCGCCTCGGCGCTGGCGATCATGTCGTCGAGCGCAATATCGGTCATGAAGCCGAGCCGGCCCTGGTTGACGCCGACCAGCGGCACGTCGAATTCGGCCAGCCGCCGCGCCGCATCGAGCAGGGTGCCGTCGCCGCCGAGGATCATCGCCACGTCGGCACGCTCGCCGATCGCCCGGTGTCCGGCGACCTCGTAGCCGTTCGCCCCCACCGCCGCCGCTGTCGCCTCTTCGAGCAGCACGGTGACTCCGCGTCCCTGCAGGAAGGCGGCGAGCGCGCGCAAGGGGCCGGCGATCTCCTCGCTGCGGTACTTGCCGATCAGGGCGACGGTCGAAAACGCGGGCATCGCGGCGGCATCCATGCGACTGATTAAACCACACTTGGCGCGGCGTTTTGGCCCTCGCCGGGCGGCCCGCGGCCGGCTGCGGTACCCGAGAACCCCGGACCGGCAAGTTGCTACAATCGGCCCATGCTCGACCACCGCGCGCAGACCCTGTTGAAGACCCTGATCGAACGCTACATCGCGGAAGGTCAGCCGGTCGGCTCGCGCGCGCTGTCGAAGTACTCCGGGCTCGAGCTGTCGCCGGCCACCGTGCGCAACGTGATGTCCGACCTCGAGGAGATGGGTTTCATCGCCAGCCCGCATACCTCGGCCGGGCGCGTGCCGACACCGCTGGGCTACCGGCTGTTCATCGACTCGCTGCTCACCGTCAAGCCGCTCGGCAGCAACGAGCTGACCGAGATCAAGGAAGCAATGCAGCCGGACCAGCCGCAACTGGTGATCAGCCATGCCTCGCAACTGCTGTCGCAATTGACGGCGTTCGCCGGCGTCGTCGTCGCGCCGCGCCGGCAGCAACCGCGCATCCGCCAGATCGAGTTCCTCGGCCTGTCCGAAAA
>CAYTFA010000544.1:0-1901 GCA_964436755.1 uncultured Rhodocyclaceae bacterium
CTGGTCCGCCGCGATGCGCGCGGCTGGCTGCACTTCGCCGGTCGTGCCGATTTCCAGATCAAGCACATGGGCTACCGGATCGAACTCGAGGAGGTCGAGGCCGCGCTCAACTCGCTGCCGACGGTACGGGAGTGCGCGGCGGTGTACGAGCGGCTCGGCGACGGCCTCGGCCAGATCCTCGCCTTCGCGGCGACCACGGCGCCCGCAACCCCGGCGCAACTGCTGGAGGCGGCCGCGCGTCTCCTGCCCCAGTACATGATGCCGCGCCGCTTGACGCTGATGGAAGCGCTGCCGAAGAACGCGAACGGCAAGATCGACCGGCCGGCGCTGCTGGCCGGGGCCGCCGCGCACTAGCCGAGCAGCGCCGCGCGCCAGCGCGCAAGCTTGTCTTCGAACTTCATGCCGGCATGGGCCGGGCTGGTGGACGGCAGCACCACGGCCTCGTAGCCCAGCGCCTCGACCTCGCGCAGCCGCTTCGCCGCCGTGCGGCCGTTGAAGCCGATGCGGCGCAACGCGGGGGCCGAATGACGCAGGCCGCCGAGGTCGTTCTCGATGCCGGCGCGGATCGCGGAATCGAGGCTGCCCTCGCGCTCGCAGGTCGCGTAGATGTCCCAGATGCCGATGCCGGCCTTGCGCACCGCCTGCAGCCGCGCGACGTAGGGCATCTCGCGCAGGGGCTGGCCGAGCAGCGCGCCCAGCACGCGCCAGAACTGGTTCTGCGGATGGGCGTAGTACTCGCCCGCGGCCAGCGAGGCGGCGGACGGGAAGGAGCCGAGGATCAACACCCGCGTGCGCCTGTCGATGACGGGAGGGAAGCCGGCCAGCAGGTTCACGTCACGGTCTCGCATCGTCGGGGTCGGGGCCGGCGCAGGCGCGCCGCGCCGGGCTAGACGACGCGGAAGACTTCGCGCTCGCCCTCGAAGCCCTTGAGCACATGGCGACCCGCGGATTCGAGCGCGATGCCGGAACCGTCCAGCAGGTCGCGCGTGGTCCACGAGACCAGCACCTGGCCTGCGCCCGCCAGCGCCATCACGCGCGCCGCGGCATGCACCGCCGAGCCGAAGACGTCGTCCTGCATCAGCACAACCTCGCCGGTGTGGCAGCCGGCGCGGATCTGCAGGTTTCCCCGGCGCGAGGCTTCGACCATGGCCTGGGCGCAGCGCACGGCGCGCGAGGCGCTGTCGAAGACGGCCAGGAAGCCGTCGCCCGTGGTCTTCAGCTCGCGCCCGCGGTGGCCGTCGAGCTCGGCGCGCATGGCCGCGTTGTGCTCGAGCAGCATGGCGCGCCATTCGGTGTCGCCCAGGCGCGAGGCGGTGGCGGTCGAGTCCACGATGTCGGTGAACAGCAGCGTGGCGACAACGCCGCCGCCGACGCTCTCGGGGGCGAGCGCGAAGGTGCGCACGCCGGTGAACTCGACGGAATGCATCGGAGTGTCGCCGACCACCCAGGCGTCGTGGCCCGGCGGGATTTCATACACGTCGCCGGCGTAGAGGTCGATGCCGGTGCCGTCCGACATCAGGACGTGCATCTGGCCTTCCATGATGTAGCCGACGTGGTGATGCGGGCACTCGGGCGTCCCGACGATGGGCGCGATGTCCTTCGACCAGCGCCAGCCGGGCTGCAGGCGGAACTCGCCGAGGGTGAAATCGCCGAGCGTGACGATGCGTATCCAGCCGTTCGGGAAATGGCGGACCTCGGCGGATTCCGCAAGCGGATAGCGGTGCAACCTGGGCATCTGACTAGCCTAAGGCCAGCCGCGGCAAAAGACAACCTGCCGCGGCCGCCGCCTCAGCCGCCGGACAGGGACATCGACAGCATCAGCTCGTTCATGCGCTTGACGAAGGTGGCCGGATCGTCGAGCTGGCCGCCCTCGGCCAGCAGCGCCTGGTCGAACAGCACCG
>CAYTFA010000545.1:0-1895 GCA_964436755.1 uncultured Rhodocyclaceae bacterium
CTGCGGGCGAGCGCAGGTCGGCGTCGTAAAGACTGAGGCCGCCGCCCGCCACCGTCGCAATCGCCCGGACCGTCCCGCGCGCAACGACGGCCGGCAGGTCTACCTGCTCGCGGATGCGCAGCGCGAAGTGCGCGCCCTGCCCGGCACGCAGCACGCGCGCCGTCCAGGCGCCGGCACACCCGGGACCGAGCAGGACATCGCGCACCCCGGCCGCGGCCGCGGTGCGCAGGATCGCGCCGACGTTGCCGGCATCCTGAATGGCGTCGAGCAGCACGGCGTCACCCGCCGGGCCCTCCTCCGCCACCCGGGGGATTTCGAGAACTGCGGCAATCCCGGTCGGAGCGGCAACGCCTGTGACCTGGCGAAACAGGCCGTCGCTGAGATTCAGCTGCTCGACCTCGGCCAGGCGCTGCGCCAGGGCCGTGACCTCGGCACGCTGCAAACCGCTATCGCTGAGCAGAACCTGGCGAAACACCATGCCCCGCGCCAACGCGGCCGAAACCAGGTGGATCCCGTCGATGAGGGCGAGGCCCTGCCGCCGCGGTTCGTCGGCAATCGCACGCAGGGCGGCGACCGCGGGGTTGTCGCGCGAGCTGATGCGGCGCGGTGCGCGTTTCACGCCGCTTCCGCCGCCTTGCGCACCGGCGCGAAGCTCCTGCGATGGAACCAGGCCGGCCCATGGAGTTGCAGCGCGGCGCGGTGCGCCACCGTGTCGTAGCCTTTGTGCCGATCGAGGCCATACTCGGGGCGCTCCGCGTGCAGCCTGCACATTTCCGCGTCACGCGCCGTCTTGGCCAGGATCGATGCCGCCGAGATGGCCGGCTCGGTGGCGTCGCCACCGACGATGGCACGTGCCGGTACCGCCAGGACCGGACATCGATTGCCGTCGATGAGCGCCAGTGCCGGCGTCGTGGCAAGGCCCTCCACGGCGCGCCGCATGGCCAGCATCGTGGCCTGCAGGATGTTGATGCGGTCGATTTCTTCGACCGATGCCGAGGCGACGGCGAAGGCCAGTGCCTTTTCGCGAATTTCCTCGGCAAGGGCCTCGCGTCGGCGCGGGGAAAGTTTCTTGGAATCGGCCAGCCCGACAATGGGTCGCGCTGGATCGAGGATGACGGCGGCGGCGACTACCGGCCCCGCCAACGGGCCACGCCCGGCCTCGTCGACTCCACACACGACCAGGGTCATGCGGGCCGCAGGTAGGGCAGCACGGCCGCCGCCGCCCTGGTCGCCGTGTCCTGGCGCAACTGGCGGTGGAGGCCGGAAAAAACGCGCGTGATCGAGGCGCGGGCAATGCGGTCGACCAGGAGATTGCCCAGGGCCTGGGACAGGTTCTCCGGGGTGGCCTCGTCCTGCAGGAACTCGGGAACGACGTAGCGGCCTGCAAGGATGTTGGGCAGGCCAACCCAGGGCAGGTAGCGCATGCCGCGCATGAGGCGCCATGACCAGGGAGACATCTTGTACGCAATCACCATGGGCCTGCCGACCAGCGCCGTCTCCAAAGTCGCGGTGCCGCTCGCGACCAGTGCCGCGTCGCAGGCGGCGAGCGCATCACCGGCGTGGCCGAACATCAGGGTGAATGGCAGTTCGTCGGCCTTGAGCTTCCACAGCGCCGTCTCGAACTGAAGGCGCGTCTCGCGTGAAACGAGCGGGACGAGGAACTGGACCTGCGGATAGCGCTGGAGCAGCAGTTGGGCGGTGGCGATGAAGGTTTCGGCCATGTAGTGGAGCTCGGACTGGCGGCTTCCGGGCAACAGCGCGACAATGGGCCGGTCCATGGCCACGCCCAGCTTTTCCCGCACGGCGCGCTGGTCGCTGTCGAGCGGGATCACGTCCGCCAGCGGATGCCCGACATAGGTGCATTGCACGGGCGTATCACGGTAGAGATCGGGCTC
>CAYTFA010000546.1:0-1885 GCA_964436755.1 uncultured Rhodocyclaceae bacterium
GCGCCGCAGCCGGCTTCGCCGGAGCCGCCGCCGCCTTGGCCTCGGTGTCGAGATGGGCGATGACCTCGCCCGACACGACCGAGTCGCCCTGGTTCTTGACGATCTTGACGATGACGCCCGCCTCGGGGGCCGGCAGTTCGAGGACGACCTTGTCGGTCTCGATGTCGATGAGGTTCTGGTCGCGCGCGACGGCTTCGCCTTCCTTCACATGCCACGCGGCAAGCGTCGCTTCGGCAACCGACTCCGAAAGCTGGGGAACTTTGACTTCGATAAGCATGGTATCTCCGTTATTCCTTGATGCCGAGGGCAGCGCTGACGACTTCCTTTTGCTGCAGGGCGTGTTTGGCGGCATAGCCTACGGCCGGTGAAGCGGACGCCGGGCGTGCCACCACGTCGAGGGTCTGTCCCTTCTTCAGCAACTCCACCAGACGATGGTGCTTGGCGTACCACGCACCCTGGTTAAGCGGCTCTTCCTGGCACCAGATCATTTCCTTGAGGTTGGGGTACTTCTTCATTTCCTCGGCAAGCCGCCGGTCGTCGAACGGGTAGAGCTGCTCGACGCGCACCAGCGCCACGTTTCCGATCTTCTTCTCGCGGCGCGCCGCGAGGAGGTCGAAGTAGACCTTGCCGGCACATGCCACCATGCGCGTGACTTTCTTGGCGTCGAGTTCGTCGGTTTCGCCAATGATGGTCTGGAATGTGCCATTGGCCAGCTCGTCGAGCGAGCTCGTGGCGTCCTTGTGCCGCAGCAGCGATTTCGGCGTCATCACCACCAGGGGCTTGCGTTGCTTGCGCAGCATCTGCCGCCGCAGCATGTGATAAACCTGCGCGGCGTTGGATGGAACACAGACTTCCCAGTTGAATTCGGCGGAAAGCTGCATGTAGCGTTCGAGGCGGGCCGACGAGTGCTCGGGACCCTGACCTTCGTAGCCGTGCGGCAGCAGCAGGACCAGGCCGCAGCCGCGGCCCCACTTGGCTTCGCCAGAGGAAAGGAACTGGTCGATGACCACCTGTGCGCCGTTGGCGAAATCGCCGAACTGCGCTTCCCAGATCACCATCTCGTTGGGCGCGGCAGTGGCGAAGCCGTACTCGAAAGCGAGCACGGCCTCTTCTGACAGCACGGAGTCGAAGCACATGAAGCGCCCCTGCTTGTCCTGGATGTGTTGCAGCGGCCAATAGGTGCCTTCATCCCACTTTTCCCTGTTCTGGTCGTGCAGGGCCGCGTGACGATGGAAGAAGGTGCCGCGCCCGACATCCTCGCCCGAGACGCGGATGTTGAATCCGCCTGCGACCAGGGTCGCATAGGCAAGGTTCTCGGCCATGCCCCAATCGACTGCGAGCTTGCCGTCGCCCATCAGGCGGCGATCGTCGATGATCTTCTGCACCCGCGAATGCAGGGTGAAGTTCGGCGGAATGTCGGTCAGTCGCTTCGACAAGCGCTGCAATTCCGCCTTCGACACGGTCGTGTCGCACTTTTCGGTGTAGGGAACGTCGATATAGGGTGACCAGTCGATGGCGAACTTGCTCTGGTAGTCGCTGATGACCGGATCGATCAGGTGCCTTCCTTCGTCAAGCGCCGCACGGTAGTCGGCAATCATGCGATCGGCTTCGCCGTCGCCGAGCACACCCTGCGCCGCCAGCTTGTCGGCATACAACCGGCGCGTGCCGGGATGCTGGGCAATCTTCTTGTACATCAGCGGCTGCGTCACCATCGGCTCGTCCTGCTCGTTGTGGCCGAGCTTGCGGAAGCAGATGATGTCGATCACGACGTCCTTCTTGAATTCCTGGCGGAACTCCATCGCGATCTGCGTCACCAGCGCCACCGCCTCGGGGTCGTCGCCATTGACGTGGAAGATCGGCGCCTCGATCATCTTGAAGATGTCGG
>CAYTFA010000547.1:0-1885 GCA_964436755.1 uncultured Rhodocyclaceae bacterium
GTCGAAAAGGAAACCTCGGGACTGGTGAAATGGTGGAACCTGGAATTGAAGGATCGCAAGCCCGCGTTCGCCGAAACGGAGTGCGGCATTCCGGCGGAGCAGATCCTTCGCGTTGCTCGGGCCATGGGCAAGGCCGGGTCGAAGTGCGCCGTATGGATGGGGCCCGGCGTGGCGATGTGGCCACGCGGCACCTATGCCGCGATGGCAGTTCATGCCCTGAACGGAATTCTGGGGTCGATCGACACCGAAGGCGGCGTTTGGGAAGGTGGCAGCGGGCCGCCGCTGGCGAAATTCCCGAGCATCGACAAGTTCATCGATGACGTGGCGAAGAAGGGCTACAAGAACCACGACACCAACGTCCGCGGCAAGAAGGACATGCCTGGCCTGCAGGTCGCGCCGATCAACTACGTGCCGAACGTGCTGCTGAAGAATCCCGGCGCGATCAAGATGGTGATTTCGTCCTGGAGCAATTTCAACCACTCGGCCACCGGCGCAGACCGCTGGAACCAGGTGCTGGCGAAGATGCCTTTCTTCGTGCACATGGTCACCAATCCGTCGGAAATGACGCAGTTTGCCGACCTCGTATTGCCCTCGACGCACAACTCTTCGGAAGGCTGGTCCATCGTCACCAATATGTCGAATGGCTATGCCTATGCGTCGATCCAGCAGAACCCGATCAAGCGAGTGTTCGACGTCAGGCAGGAAGAAACCGAAGTCATGTGGCTGTTGGGGCAGAAATTGAAGGCCAAAGGCTTCCCCAACCTGGCTGACTACTACGACCAGATCAAGGATCCGGAAACCGGCAAGTCGGCGACCAACGAACTCGAGTTCAGCGAATTTGCCGCCAAGCTCACCAGTGCGCCGATCTGGATGGCCAAGGAACCGCTCAAGGGCGACCCCCCAATCAACGGCTGGGCAGAATTCAAGGCCAAGGGGATGTTCCACGGCCCACGTTATGCGCTGAAGAAGAACTGGGGCGGCAAGTTCAAGACCGAGACCAAGAAGTTTGAGTTCTACAGCGCGACGCTGAAGAAGATGCTGGGCGCGCATGCCGCCAAGCACACCACCACGACCGATGACATTCTCGATGTCAGCGGCTATACGGCGCGCGGCGACCTCGCCTTCGTGCCGCACTACGAGCCGCCGAAGCGCCATGGCAGTTTCGAGGAATACCCCTTTACATTCATCGACTACAAGTCGCGCCTGAACCGTGAGGGCCGTTCGCAGAACTTGCCCTGGTACCACGAGTTCAAGAAGGTCGACCCGGGCGATGTGTCCTGGAAGGACGTGCTCAAGATGAATCCGGCCGATGGCGCCAAGCTCGGGCTGAAGACCGGCGACATGGTCAGGGTGGCGTCGCCGAGCGGGGCGATCACCGTGGAACTGAAGCTTTGGGAGGGCGTGCGCCCCGGCACCGTGACCAAGTGTTACGGCCAGGGGCACTGGGCCTATGGGCGCGTGGCGGCGAAGGACTATGCCAAGGCCGTCGCTGCCGGCGCGAACAACAACGAGATCCTGGTCGATGACTACGACCGCCTGAGCGGCGCAACGGCGCGCAACGGCGGCTTCACCGGCGTGCGGATCACCAAGGCCTGAGCGCCGCAGACAAGGAGAACATCATGAAACTCGGAATGGTCATTGATCTGTCGCGCTGCGTGGGTTGCGGGGCTTGCGCCTTTGCCTGCAAGACCGAGAACAACACGCGCAATCGCGCCAACGGCCAAAGCCATAACTGGGCGGATTTCATCATGCACAGCGAAGGCTCGTTCCCGAATACCAAGCACTTCGTCATCCCGGTCCTGTGCAATCACTGCGACGAGCCGCCCTGCATCAAGATCTGCCCGGGCAATCCGGAAAAGGCCGGCAAGGGCAAGCCCTACAAGGC
>CAYTFA010000548.1:0-1884 GCA_964436755.1 uncultured Rhodocyclaceae bacterium
TGCTCTTCCTCGACATCGGCGGCTCGATGGACGACCACATCAAGGTCTGCGAGGAGCTGTTCTCGGCGGCCAAGAGCGAGTTCAAGCACCTCGAGTACTTCTACTTCCACAACTGCATCTACGACCACGTCTGGAAGGACAACCGGCGCCGCCACTCCGAGCGCTTCTCGCTCTGGGAGGTGATGCACAAGTACGGCGAGGACTACAAGGTGGTGATCGTCGGCGACGCCACCATGAGCCCCTACGAAGTCCTGCAGCCGGGCGGCTCGGTCGAGTACGCCAACGAAGAGGCCGGCGCCGTCTGGCTGCAGCGCATGCTCGACACCTGGCCGCGCGCGGTCTGGCTCAACCCCGAACCCGAGCGGCTGTGGGACTATCGCCACTCGATCGACATCATCCGCACCATCTTCGGCACCCGCATGTACCCGCTCACGCTGGCCGGGCTCGAACGCGCCATGCGCGAACTGAACAAATAGGAGGACGCCCCATGACCGACCGCCGCCGCCTGCTGAAGGCCCTCGCCGCCGCCGGAGTGCTCGGCCCCGCCGGCATTTCCGGCCTGATCCGCGACGCCCTGGCCAAGGGCAACGCGCCCGTCGCACCCGGCCTGCACCGCGTGCGCGGCGACGTCACCGTCAACCAGCGCGCCGCCAGGGAAGGCCAGCTGATCGGCCCCGGCGACACCATCGTCACCGGCCGCGACAGCGAAGCCGTCTACGTCATCGGCCAGGACGCCTTCCTCCAGCGCGAGCTGTCCACCGTCAGCTTCGGCAACACCGCCGCCGACTTCATGCGCGTCATCACCGGCAAGATCCTCTCCGTGTTCGGCAAGGGCAACCGCGCCCTGCAGGTGCCCACCGCCACCATCGGCATCCGCGGCACCGGCTGCTACATCGAGACCGAAGGCTACGGCCTCAAGGCGCGCACCTACTTCTGCCTCTGCTACGGCAGCGTGGACCTGACGCCGACCGCCTCGCCGCGCGAGAGCGAGAGCTACACCACCCGCCACCACGACAAGCCGATGTACATCCACAACGACACGGGGATGGCCAAGATGATGGTGCCCGCCGGCGTCATCAACCACACCGACAAGGAACTCGAGCTGCTCGAGGCGCTGGTCGGCCGCACGCCGCCCTTCAACGGCCTCTTCGGCGAGTCGCGCTACTAGGTGGCCCCGCCCGGCGCCGGCCGCCGGGGCAGCATGGCCGCATATCCCCTTGCGGGCGGGCGGCAAGTGCTGCATATTGCATAAATCGAAACTCGCCCTGACGCCGGAATGCGGCCTCCGCGGTCCGGTGCAGGGAAACGGCACGGCCAATGAAAGGCAAGCCCGCGGGAAATGCACTGCACCGGACCGACAGCCTGATCGGGGCCGGGATGCGCGTCGACGGCAGCCTGAGCTTCGCCGGCGTCCTGCGCATCCAGGGCGAGGTCTGCGGCAACATTGCGAGCGCCACCGACGCCGAGGCGACCCTCGTCATCGACCGCTCCGGCAGCGTCACCGGGGCCGTCGAGGCCCCGCACGTCGTGGTGCTGGGGCACCTGCTCGGACCGATCCATTCGGCCGCAACGGCGGAGATCCACGCCGGCGGCTCGGCCAGCGGCGACATCCACTATCGGTCCATCGCCGTGCACGCGGGCGGCATCGCCGCCGGAACCCTGATCCCGATCGGCCTGCCGGACGCTGTCCTGCCGGAGCACGAAGCCGGCCACGGCGCGGACACGTCGGCACTGGCCTGGAGCGACCCGGCCGCGCTCCAGTCGCCGCTGCGCCCCCGCGTCCGCACGTGGACCGTCGCTGCCCTTTCCCTGGCCGCGGTGCTCGCCGTCGCCGCCTGGCTGCGATTCGCCGGCGAACCGGTGCCGGCCCCGGCCACTGAATCG
>CAYTFA010000549.1:0-1881 GCA_964436755.1 uncultured Rhodocyclaceae bacterium
AGGCCGTCGGCGCCGAACTCGACGACGGCGATGCCGTCCAGCGCCAGCCGCGGCAGGGGGTCGCCTTCCTTGCGCGCCAGCATGTTGGTGCCGGACGAGGCCGCCCACATCTTGAACATCTCCTCCGAGGTCACCTGGTAGGTCGTGTGCCAGTGGGCGATGCCGCCACCGGCGTGGCGCTCGAGGACCTCGTAGGTGAGGCGGATATCGGCCTGCAGCTTGGTGCGCTGCCAGTACTGGCGGATCGCCTCGTGCCCCTGCTGGCAGGCGAAAGGCGTGTTGCGGTAGCAGCCATCCGGCGCGAACAGCGAGGCCAGCAGGTGCTCGTCGCTCGTCTCCCAGGCGCGCTTGTACTGCTCCATGAATGCGTCGATGTCCATCCCGTCCTCCCCGCGTGGTCTCGGCCGCAATGATGCCGCAAGGCAGGCGGGCCCTGTGATAAAATTCGCGCCGAATTTCCAGGCAGGGCGCACCGCGTGATTCCCGCGTGAACCGTGCGCCCTGTTGCTTTTCGGAGCCTCCGTACATGCCGGTAATCACCCTGCCCGATGGATCCAAACGCGAGTATCCGCAGCCGCTGACGGTTGCGGAGGTCGCGGCGTCGATCGGCGCCGGGCTGGCCAAGGCCGCCATCGCGGGCAAGGTGGATGGCAGGTTGGTCGACACGTCGCACCGCATCGAGGGTGACGTCGCCCTTGCCATCGTCACCGAAAAGGATGCCGAGGGCCTCGAAGTCATCCGCCACTCGACCGCCCACCTGCTGGCCTACGCGCTGCAGGACCTGATTCCCGAAGCGCAGGTGACCATCGGCCCGGTCATCGAGAACGGCTTCTACTACGACTTCGCCTGCCGGCCGCTGACCCCCGAGGACCTCGCGGCCATCGAGCAGCGCATGACCGAACTGGCGAAGAAGGATTTTCCCGTCACGCGCGAGGTCTGGCCGCGCGACAAGGCCGTGGAGTTCTTCAAGTCCATCGGCGAGCACTACAAGGCCGAACTGATCGCCGCGATTCCGGCCGGCGAAGACGTCTCGCTCTACCGCGAGGGCGACTTCATCGACCTCTGCCGCGGTCCGCACGTGCCCTCGACGGGCAAGCTCAAGCACTTCAAGCTGATGAAGGTGGCCGGCGCCTACTGGCGCGGCGACTCGAAGAACGAGCAGCTGCAGCGCGTCTATGGCACGGCCTGGGCAACGAAGCAGGAACTCGATGCCTACCTGCACATGCTGGAAGAGGCCGAAAAGCGCGACCACCGCAAGCTGGGCCGCGCGCTCGACCTGTTCCACCTGCAGGAGGAGGCGCCCGGCCTCGTCTTCTGGCATCCGCACGGCTGGACTGTCTGGCAGGAGATCGAGCAGTACATGCGCCGCGTCTATCGCGACAACGGCTACCAGGAAGTGCGCTGCCCGCAGATCCTCGACCGCGCCCTGTGGGAGAAGTCGGGCCACTGGGAACACTTCCACGCCAACATGTTCACCACGGCCTCGGAAAACCGCGACTACGGCGTCAAGCCGATGAACTGCCCCGGCCACATCCAGATCTACAACACGGACGTCCGCTCCTACCGCGAGCTGCCGCTGCGCTACGGCGAGTTCGGCTCCTGCCATCGCAACGAGCCCTCGGGCGCGCTGCACGGCGTGATGCGCGTGCGCGGCTTCACGCAGGACGATGGACACATCTTCTGCACCGAGGACCAGATCGAACCCGAGGTGGTCGCCTTCAACGCGCTGGTGCTCAAGGTGTACAAGGACTTCGGCTTCCACGACGTGGCGGTCAAGATCGCCCTGCGCCCCGAAGGCCGGGTCGGATCCGACGAAGTCTGGGACAAGGCCGAGCACGCGCTGCGCGCCGGCCTGCGTGCCTCCGGCCTCGAATGGACGGA
>CAYTFA010000550.1:0-1878 GCA_964436755.1 uncultured Rhodocyclaceae bacterium
TGCCGCGATGGGCGAGCAGGCGGCGGCGGATGGTGCCGACGCGGCGTCGGCCGCCGCGGCCACGGCCGCGCTCTTCGAGGAACTGACGGGACCCGGCGACAAGGCCGCCGCCCCGCAGGGCTTCGACATGATCCTCGACATCCCGGTGAATCTCACCGTGGAACTCGGACGCACCAAGATCTCGATCCGCAACCTGCTGCAACTGGCCCACGGTTCGGTGGTCGAACTGGAGGGCATGGCCGGCGAGCCGATGGACGTCCTGGTAAACGGCACGCTCATCGCACAGGGCGAGGTCGTCGTGGTCAACGAGAAGTTCGGCATCCGCCTCACCGACATCATCACGCCGCAGGAACGCATCCGCAAGCTTAATCGCTGATTAGTCCGGCCTTCCGCCCTCTGCTTCAGGGTTTTTTGCCCGGGGGCGGGGCTAAGCTCGCTCGCAAGCTGGCTTCCGGTTGCGCGCATGCCTCGTCGTTCCCTCGTCTTCCTTCCCTTGGCGCTCCTTTTCGGCGATGCCTTTGCCCAGGCGGCCGCGTCCCCGCCCGCCGCCGACATCGGCGCCAGCCTGTGGCAACTGGCCCTGGGCCTTGCCGCCGTGCTTGCCCTGCTGGTCGGCAGCCTGTGGCTGCTGAAGCGGCTGGCGGGTCCGCGCGCGGGCAGCCCCGGCCTGATGCGGGTAGTCGCCGCGACTGCGGTCGGCACGCGCGAACGGGTGGTGATCGTCGAAGTCGGCACCACCTGGCTCGTGCTTGGGGTTGCGCCCGGACAGGTGTCGGCGCTGGCGGAAGTCCCGCGCCAGGCAAGCGTACCGGCCGCGGCACCGGCGCCGGCGGTCGATGCCCTGCCCGCATGGCTGCGCCGCCTGACCGGAAGGATCTAGCGGTGCTCCCGACGCGAAAGGCGGTTGTCGGCGGCGGGCTGGCCGTGGCCACGGCCCTGCTGCCGCTGCTGGCCCAGGCCCAGGTGCTTCCCGCCGTGACCAGCACGCCGGCCCCGGGCGGCGGCACGCAATGGTCGCTGTCGATCCAGACCCTGCTGCTCATCACCGGCCTGACCTTCCTGCCGGCGCTCCTGCTGATGATGACCAGTTTCACGCGCATCGTCATCGTTCTCTCGCTGCTGCGCCACGCCCTCGGTACGCAGACCTCGCCGCCCAACCAGGTGATCGTCGGGCTCTCGCTGTTCCTCACGTTCTTCGTCATGGCGCCCGTCGGCGAGCGCATCTACGCCGACGCCTACCAGCCCCTGGCTGAGAACCGTCTGAGCTTCCAGGCCGCGCTGGAGAAGGGTGCCGTGCCCCTGCGCGCTTTCATGCTCAGGCAGGTGCGCGATGCCGATCTGGCGACGTTCACCAAGGTCGCCCGGCTGCCGACGCCGGCGAAAATGGACGATGTGCCGATGCGGGTGCTGATCCCCGCCTTCGTCACCTCGGAACTCAAGACGGCGTTCCAGATCGGTTTCATCGTCTTCATCCCCTTCCTCATCATCGACATGGTGGTCGCCTCGGTACTGATGTCGATGGGCATGATGATGATGTCCCCGGTCATCGTCGCCCTGCCGTTCAAGATCATGCTGTTCGTCCTCGTCGACGGCTGGAACCTGCTGATCGGCTCTCTGGTCGCGAGCTTCGGATGACCCCCACCACCGTCATCGAGATCGGGCGCCATGCCGTGGAGATCACGCTGATGATCTCGGCACCACTGTTCCTTGCCGCGCTGGTGACCGGCCTCGTCGTCAGCATCTTCCAGGCGGCCACGCAGATCAACGAGGCGACGCTCTCCTTCGTGCCGAAGCTCGTGGCGATATTCGTCACGTTGATCCTCGCCGGCCCCTGGATGATCACCATGCTGACCGACTACATGCGGCGCCTCTACGAGG
>CAYTFA010000551.1:0-1871 GCA_964436755.1 uncultured Rhodocyclaceae bacterium
CAGTTCACCCTACCTCGACCAGGTGCTCGGCAAGTCGATGCAGGACGCCGCAGACAAGGTCAACGCGCAGTTTTCGGCTTCTGGACGGTACGGATCCGGCGCGCACTCCGGCGTGCTGTCGCGCGAACTCGGCGGCATAGAAGCCAACGCACGCCTTGGCCAATATCAGCAGGAACGCCAGAACCAGCTCAATGCGGCGCAACTGCTCGGGAACCTCGGCCTGCAGGGTGCGGGACTCTCGACGCAAGCAGATCAGGCCGAGGCCAACCAGGCAGGAATGCAGCTGCAGGCCGGCCAGTTGCGCGACGCTATGGGCGACGCCACCCGCATGGCGCCCGTCAACGCCGCGGAATGGCAGGCGGGGCTCATCAACCCGATCGCGCAGCAGGGCGGCACGGAGACCACGGTATCGAAAACCAAGTCCAATCCGATGGGGATGGTTCTCGGCGGCGCTATGACAGGCCTCGGCCTTATGACGGGAAACCCTGGTTTGATCGGTGCTGGGCTTGGCGGGGGTGGTGGGCCATCGTCGCTGGGGGTTGGGCAGCCTTTCTTCGGTGCCTTCAGCAGCCCGCCCAAGTCTTTTGGGGTGATGCCGTAAAATGGACCTGACCACGATCCGCTCGAACGGCGGCGTTCCTTTCACGGTCTCGCGTCCGCACGGCGCGAGCTTTCTCGGCCTGCTGAACGATCTAGAAGCCTCAGGCTACAATATCGCCGGCAACCAGTCGGGCGGCTTCAACCCGCGCAACATCGCCGGCACAAACACACCGTCTCAGCATTCCTTCGGCCGGGCGATCGACATCAATTGGGATCAGAACGCGCGCGGCACCGCGGGTAACATCGATCCCAATCTCGCGCGCGCTCTCGCCTCCAAGTACGGCCTGAAGTGGGGCGGGGACTGGAAGAACCCGGACCCGATGCACTTTGAAGTCGCGTCTGCCGGAGCGCCTTCGCCCGCGCCCGCCGGCCATCCCGTTGCGTCCTACCCGCAAGCCCAGCAGAGGGAAACCATGCCGAGCCCGCAAGATCAAACCCCGCCGATGGGCATTCTCGACACGCTCGCCGGGCGGATGCAATCGCCTCTCGTTCAAGGAGGCCTCGGCCTTCTGCTTGCCGCGAGCCAGGGCGGCAACATGGCCGCCGGTCTGCAGGGAGGCTTGCAGACCGGCGGGGCCATGGCCCGCAACGACCTCGACGTGATGAAGGCGCGCCGCGAGATGCAGCGTCAGCAGATCATGGATGAGTTCTGGAAAGGGATCGGCACCAACAAGGCGCTGAGTTCTCTGCCGCCGGAGATCCTCGAGGTGGCCAAGGGCCTGCCGCCGGACCAGGGCGGGACGATGATCGGCAACTATGTCGGCCGGCGCAAGGACGTGGATCAGATGGGCGAGATTGCGCGGCAGAATGCGCAGATCGAGATTGAGAAGTCCGATGCTCTCGCCAAGCAGAACCAGGAGCGCATGTTCAAGACGCTGGAAGGCATCCGCAACATGGGCAAGCCGCAGGGGATGAAGGCGCCGGCGGTCGGCGCGATCGAGGACGGCTATCGTTTCAAGGGCGGTAATCCCGCCGATCCGAACGCCTGGGAGAAGCAGTGATGCCGGGACCGTGGGAGAAATACCAAACCGCCGGCGGTGGTCTGCCCCAGACCGGGGAGGAATCCGCGCTGACCAGTCCCATGCCTGGGATGGGTACCACGCCCCCTTACCAGAGTGATGAAGACTGGCAGGCAATCGCCGCGGACGTCGCCTTAAACGGCGGCAAGGGCCTGTCCTCGATCATCAACCAGAGCCCCGGCCACATGCAGCGCAAGGCCTATGCGGAGGGCATCGGAAAGGCACAGGCGGGCTTGGCGGAGCGCCAGCGCG
>CAYTFA010000552.1:0-1868 GCA_964436755.1 uncultured Rhodocyclaceae bacterium
CGCTTCGAGTAGTAGGCGGAGTACTCGGCGGTATTGCCGCCGGTGCAGAAGGCCTTGTCGCCCACGGCGGTGAACACCGCGGCGACGATCTTGCGGTCGCTCGACGCACGCTGGAAGCCGGCGATGACGCCTTTCACCATGTCCGTCGTGTAGGAGTTGTACTGGCTCGGGTTGTTGAGCCAGATCCAGGCCGAGTACAGCCCGGGAACGGCGGCGCCCTTGTCGTCGATGACGGGACGCTCCTCGTAGATCACCGTCGGCGCGTCCTTGCCGAAGTGGGAGTTGTCGATCAGTTGGTGATCCTTGAGCTCGTTGTCGCGGCGCAGCCACTCGAGTGCCATGAGTTTCTCCTTAAAGAATTCGTTGAGGAATCAGAAATCGGGGGTGAGGATGACGCGCCGCTTCAGCTCGCCATGGTGCGCCTGCTCGAAGACCTGTGCGATCTGGCTCATCGGCCGCGTCTCGACGAAGGGTCCGAGCTGGATCTTGCCGTCCACGCAGAGCTTGAGCACGCCGGGGTACTTGTCCGGCGGGCAGCCCCAGGTGCCGATGATCTCGGCGTCGAAGGCCATCAGTCGCGACAGCATGTAGCTCGTCTCGTCCGTGCCGTAACCGACCACGATCAGCTTGCCGGTGAAGGACAGCAGGGCGAGGGCCAGTTCCTGGCCCGGCTTGGTGCCGGTGACTTCGAAGATCTTCCAGTTGGTGTTGGCGGGAACGCCCTTCTCCTTGCAGAAGCCCTTGATCAGCTCGCGGACCTCCTTGGCGTTCTTGCCTTTGGGGTTGATGGTGAAGTCGGCACCGTAGCCCTTCATCATCTCGAGCTTTTCCTCGTTGATGTCGATGCCGATCACGGTGCCCGCGCCCATGCCCTTGGCGGTTTGCGTCATGAAGCTGCCGACACCGCCGGCGGCGCCGATCACGATCACGCGATCACCCGGCTTGAGTTCGGCGCGCAGCGCCGCCTGGTAGGGCGTCGTCACCGCGTCGGCGATCACCGACAGGTGCTCGAGCGGAATGCCCTTGCGGTCGCCGACGACGCAGAGGAACTTGGCCTGGACCACGATGTGGCTGGAAAAGCCGCCGTAGATGCCCATCGAGTAGCCCGGCATTTGCTGCGACAGGCAGCGGTTGCCGCGCCCGGCCTGGCACAACTCGCACTCGCCGCAGGGAATCACGGCGGGGATGATGACTTCCTTGCCCACCATCGACGCTTCACCGCCGATCACCACGCCGCTGATCTCGTGGCCGAGCGAGAGCGGCGGCTTCTGGATGGTCGGCACGCCCATGTAGAAGTAGGACAGGTCGGTGTGGCAGACGCCGCAGCCCTTGATCTCGACGACGACGTCGCCGGCCTTCAGCGCCGGCATCGGAATCTCGGCCTTCTGCAGCTTGCCCGGCTCGGTCATCTGCCAGGTCTTGATGGTGCTTGGAATCATCATGTCTTCCTTATTTGTTCTTCCAGACGGGTTTGCGCTTCTCCATGAAACTGTTGAGGCCCTCGACCGCATCCTCGGTGGCCATCAGCTCGTGCAGGTAGTGGTGTTCGACGTGGTGCAGGGCCTCGTAGAAGGGCCGGTTGGCCGCCTCCTTGACCGCCTTCTTGGTGTGCAGCAGCGCCACGCGCGACAGGGTCGTGAATTGCTCGAGGTACTTCGCCGCATCGGCGGCGAAGGACTCGTGCGGAAACACGGCGTTGACCATGCCGATGCGGTGCGCTTCCTTCGCGTCGATGATGCCGCCGCCCAGCAGCAGCTCCATCACCTTGGTCATCGGCACCTGGCGCGGCAGCAGGATGGCCGCGATGGGGGGGAACACGCCGAGCTTGATCTCGGGCTGGCCGAACTTGGCCTTCTCCGAGGCCAGCA
>CAYTFA010000553.1:0-1867 GCA_964436755.1 uncultured Rhodocyclaceae bacterium
CACCGAACTGGACTACGCCAAGGAAGGCCTCAACGAGGGTTTCAAGTTCAACAACCCCAACGTCAAGGACCAGTGCGGCTGCGGCGAGTCGTTCAACGTCTGAACGGGCGTTGCGGTGATTGCCCGGCCGGCAGTTGAAAGACGACATGGAAGCCCGCCTCGACGACGACCACTTCGCGTTGCTCGGCCTGCCGCGTCGCCAGTCGCTCGACCGTGCAGCGCTTGAATCGCGTTATCGCGATGTGCTGGCGCGTGTCCATCCGGACCGCCACGCCGGTGGCACGGCCATCGACCAGCGACTCGCGATGCAATGGGCGACGCGCATCAATGAGGCCTACCAGACCCTGAAGTCGCCGCTGGGTCGCGCGCGCTATCTGCTGACGCTCGGCGGCCACGAGGTGGGCAGCGAGAGCAATACCGCGATGCCTGCGTCATTCCTGATGGAACAGATGGAACTGCGCGAAGCGGTCGAGGACGCAAAACACAGTGGTGGCGAGACGGCGCATCGCGCCTTGGCTGACCTGTCCGCGCGCCTTGCCGCGGAAATCGCAGCGGGCCATGGGCGGTTGATCGAGCGGCTCGACATCGCGGCGGACGCGGCGGGCGCTGCGGCGCTGGTGCGCCAGCTCATGTTCCAGGAAAAACTGCGCGACGAAATCGACGACGCGCTCGACGCGGTCACGAACTGACATGGCATTGATGCAAATCGCCGAGCCCGGCCAGTCGGCCGCGCCGCACGAACACCGGTTGGCGGTCGGCATCGACCTGGGCACTACGAATTCGCTGGTGGCGACGGTACGCAGCGGCATGGCCGTGGTGCTGCCCGACGAACGGGGACGCGCGCTCCTGCCCTCCATCGTGCGTTACGGGGCAGATGGCGTTGTCGATGTGGGCTATCGCGCCCAGCGGCAGCAGGCCACCGACCCGAAGAACACCATCGTGTCGGTCAAACGCTTCATGGGACGCGGCCGCCGCGATATCGCGCACATCGAGGCGATGCCTTACGACTTTGTCGACACCGACGGCATGGTCCGCTTGCGGACGGCTCACGGCGTGAAGAGCCCGGTGGAGGTTTCTGCCGACATCCTGCGCAGCTTGCGTCTGCGCGCCGAGCAGTCGCTCGACGGCGAGTTGACCGGCGCGGTGATCACGGTGCCGGCGTACTTCGACGATGCCCAGCGCCAGGCCACGAAGGATGCCGCGCGCCTCGCGGGTCTGAACGTGCTGCGCCTGCTCAACGAACCGACGGCGGCGGCCATCGCCTATGGACTCGACAATGGCGCCGAGGGTGTATGCGCCGTCTTCGACCTTGGCGGCGGCACCTTCGATATCTCCATCCTGAGGCTGGCGCGCGGCATTTTCGAGGTGATCGCGACGGGCGGCGATTCCGCGCTCGGCGGCGACGACTTCGACCATCGTGTGTTCTGCTGGATCATCGAGCAGGCCAAGCTGGCCCCGTTGTGCGCCGAAGACGTGCGCTTGCTGCAGGTGAAGGCGCGCGAGGCCAAGGAATTCCTTTCCCTGCATCCGGAAGCGCCGGTGACCGCGCGACTGTCGAGCGGCGAGATCGTCGACGTTCTGCTCGACGTCGAAACCTTCGAGGACATCACGCGGACGCTGGTGCAGAAGACCTTGACGGCGAGCCGGAAGGCATTGCGCGACGCCGACCTGCGCCCCGACGAGGTCAAGGGCGTGGTGATGGTCGGCGGTGCCACGCGCATGCCGCACGTGCAGCAGGCCGTCGGCGCCTTCTTCGGTCAGCAGCCACTGAACAATCTCGATCCGGAGAAGGTCGTCGCGCTTGGTGCGGCCATGCAGGCCAACCTGCTGGTCGGCAACCGCGCGAGCGGCGACGACTGGCTGCTTC
>CAYTFA010000554.1:0-1865 GCA_964436755.1 uncultured Rhodocyclaceae bacterium
CTCATCGCCCGGCTGGCGGAACGCTTTCCCCAGCTCGTGGCGAAGGATGCCGACTACGCGGTGAAGATGATCCTCGATGCGCTCACTGCGGCACTGGTGCGCAGCGATCGCATCGAGATCCGCGGCTTCGGTAGCTTCGCGCTGAACTACCGTCCGCCGCGGATCGGCCGCAACCCGAAGTCGGGCGACAAGGTGCAGGTACCCGAAAAGTACGTGCCCCATTTCAAGGCCGGCAAGGAGTTGCGGGAGCGGGTCGACTACCGGTCAGGGGACAACTAGGCTTGGCGCGGACCAGCGGTCCGCGCCTTCCTTCCCATTGCACGAGCCCGCCCAACGGCCCATGGCATTCCTGCTCAAGCTGCTCGTCTGGATTCTGCGCATCGCGGTCTTCGTTGCCCTGTTCGGGCTCGCTATCAAGAACAGCGGTCCCGTCGAACTGCGCTTCTTCCTCGACCAGTCGTGGACGGCCCCGGTTTCCGTGGCGCTGCTCGCCGCCTTTGCTGCCGGCGTCGCGGTGGGCCTGACGGCTGCGCTCGGCGCGTGGCTCCGGCCGCGCCGTCAACCCGGACAGGAGTCCGGCTGAAGCCATGGAAATCGAACTCTGGTGGCTGCTGGTACTGCCGGTATTCTTCATTTTCGGCTGGATCGCCGCGCGCATCGACATCAAGCATCTGCTGCGCGAATCGCGCGCTCTGCCGCGCTCCTATTTCAAGGGCCTCAACTTCCTGCTCAACGAACAGCCGGACCAGGCCATCGAGGCCTTCCTCGAGGCGGCCCGCGTTGATCCGGAAACGATCGAGCTGCACTTTGCGTTGGGCAACCTGTTCCGCCGTCGCGGTGAAACCGACCGCGCCATCCGCGTGCACCAGAACCTCATCGAGCGCGATGGCCTCACGCCGCGCCAGCGGCTGCACGCCCTGTCCGAACTTGGCCAGGACTACCTGAAGGCCGGTCTGCTCGACCGCGCGGAGGAAATCTTCCTCAAGCTGCGCGGTACGGAGCGCGACGAGGAGGCCTTGCAGAACCTGCTCGAGATCTACCAGCAGGAAAAGGAATGGGCACGCGCCATCGCCGTTGCCGAGGCCATGCCCGACCATGCCGACCACCTGTGGCAGAAGGAGATCGCCGAGTTCCGTTGCGAAATGGCCGCGACCGAGATCCTTCATGATCGGCATGACGAAGCGCGCCGCTTGCTCGACGCCGCCCTGGCGGCCAATCGCAAATGCGTGCGCGCGACGCTGCTGCGCGCCGAACTCGAAGCCAAGGCCGGCAACGGCGAGGCTGCAATCGACCTGTGGAAGTCGATCGAACAGCAAAGCCCGATCTACCTGCCGCTCGCGGCGGAGAAGCTGATGGCCGTGCACGACCAACTCGGGCGCGGGGAGGCGGGCGTGCAGGTCCTGCGCGGCTGGCTCGAGCGGCATCCGTCCGTGGACCTCCTCGATGCCGTGTTCCGCGCCGAACTGGAGAGCGGCGGCGCCGAGGCGGGGTATGCGCTGGTGCGCAACGAGCTGCGCCGTAATCCGACGCTGCTCGGCCTCGACATGTTCCTCGAGGCACAGATCCTCGTCGCGCCGGCCGAACGGCGCGCCGACATCGAACTGATCAAGAACCTGATCCACAACCACACGCGGCGCGTCGCCCGCTATCGCTGCGACGCCTGCGGCTTCAAGGCGCGGCAGTTCTACTGGCGCTGCCCGGGTTGCGGCGGATGGGAAACCTATCCACCGCGCCGTACCGAAGAATTCGATCTCTCCCTTTAGGCACACCATGAAAATTTCCGTCATCGGCACCGGCTATGTCGGGCTCGTTTCCGGCACCTGCCTTGCGGACGTAGGCAACGACGTACTCTGCCTCGACCTCGA
>CAYTFA010000555.1:0-1865 GCA_964436755.1 uncultured Rhodocyclaceae bacterium
CCCAGGTGCGCACCCACCTGCTGCCTGACTGGGAAACGCTGCCCTACGACGGCTTCTCGCCCCACCACGACCTGGTTTCGGAACGCCTGGCGACCTTGCATGCCGTGTCCCGCAACGAGTGCGACCTGCTCATCGCCGCCGCGCCAACGGCCATCGCGCGCCTGGCCCCGCCAGCCTTCCTCGCCGGGCACACCTTCTTCATGGCGCGGGGGGATCGCCTCGATCGCGAAAAACTGCGTGCTCAGCTCACACTCGCGGGCTACCACCACGTGACGCAGGTTGTCGCCGCCGGCGAGTACAGCCTGCGCGGCGGGCTGGTCGACCTCTTCCCCATGGGCACGCAACTGCCCTTCCGGATCGAACTGTTCGACGACGAGATCGAATCCATCCGCGCCTTCGACGTCGATTCCCAGCGCACCTTGTTTCCGGTTCCCGAGATCCGCCTGCTGCCGGCACGCGAGTTTCCCACCGGCGAAGCCGGACGCACCACGTTCCGCCAGCGCTTCCGCGACGCATTCGAGGGCGACGCTTCCCGCATCCCGCTCTACAAGGACGTATCCAGCGGCATCCTGCCGGCCGGCATCGAGTATTTCCTGCCGCTTTTTTTTGATTCGACCGCCACGCTGTTCGACTACCTGCCGGCACAGGCGTGCCTGGTGCTCCACGGCGACGTACCGGCGGCGATCGCCGAATTCTGGGCGGACACGCAGGGGCGTTACCGGCTGCTCGGCGGTGATCGTTCGCGCCCGGTGCTGCCGCCGGGCGACCTGTTCCTGCGCGACGAGGACTTCTTCGCCGCCGCAAGGACGCTGCCGCAGATCGCGCTGAAGCCGGCCAGCGGCACCGACGCACCCGCCGCCCTGCCACCGCTGGCGGTGGACCGCAAGGCGGAAGATCCGCTGTCGGCGTTGCGCGCCTACCTCGACGGCGCGCCCCGGCGCGTGCTGCTGCTTGCCGAGTCGCCGGGACGGCGCCAGACGCTGGCCGACTACCTCGGCGAGAACGCGCTGGTTCCACTGCCCGTCGAAGGATTCGCCGCGTTCGCGTCCGGCGACGTACGCTTCGCCATCGGCGTCGGGCCCCTGTCCGGCGGCTTCCAGCTCGCCGACCTTGCCGTCGTCACCGAAAACGAACTCTACGCGGCCACCGCGCGGTCAAGGACGGGAATGGGGCGCCGCTCGGATGCGCGGCGCGCCAACCTCGAGGGCTGGCTGCGCGACCTTTCGGAACTGCGCATCGGCGATCCGGTGGTGCACGAAAACCACGGCATCGGCCGCTATCTCGGCCTGGTGCACATGGATTTCGGCGAAGGCGACACCGAGTTCCTGCATCTCGAGTATGCCGCGGGAGCCAAGCTCTACGTTCCGGTCGCTCAGCTGCAGGTGATCTCGCGCTACAGCGGCGGCGATCCGGAAGCCGTCCAGCTCCATACCCTCGGCACGGGCCAGTGGGAGAAGGCCAAGCGCCGCGCCGCCGAGCAGGTACGCGATACGGCGGCGGAGTTGCTCGACCTCTATGCCCGCCGCGCCGCGCGCGAGGGACACCAGTTTGCAGTGCGCGCGCACGATCTCGAAGCCTTCGCCGCGGGTTTCGGTTTCGAGGAGACGCCCGACCAGCGGGCGGCGATCAATGCGGTGGTGGAGGACATGAAGTCCGGCAAGCCGATGGACCGCCTCGTCTGCGGCGATGTCGGCTTCGGCAAGACCGAGGTTGCCATGCGTGCGGCCTTCGTTGCCGTCGCCGGTGGCAAGCAGGTCGCGGTGCTTTGCCCGACGACCCTGCTTGCCGAGCAGCATTTCCAGAACTTCTCCGACCGCTTTGCCCTCGTTGCCCACGACTGGCCGGTCAAGGTGGCGGAACTGTCG
>CAYTFA010000556.1:0-1858 GCA_964436755.1 uncultured Rhodocyclaceae bacterium
TGGACCTCGAGCGCGAACTGGAGCGCAAGGGGGTCATCCTCGGCATCGACTGGAACGACGCGGCCCAGGTGCGCGCGCTCGCCCGTCAGGCGCTCGACTGCCACCTCGGCGCATTCGATTGCGATCCCGACGAACCCCTGGATCGCGCCCGCCTGGAACTCTTCGGCATTGCCCAGCTGATGCTGACGGTGATGAAGGAAAGCGCCGGCAGCGGCATCCATACCCACGGCGGCGCCGCGTGGAAGACCTTCGCCCGCGCCCTCTGGGCCGAACACGACGCCCGCGGCGGCGATACCCGCGGCACGAAGGCCTGACCCGGCCCCAGGGGCGGTCGCCCCGTGCTGCACCGCGTCTTACGCGACGCCGCCGAATTGCGTAATCTGTGCCGACCCGTTTCGCGGAGCTTCGCCATGGCTGCCCGCTGCCCCCGCCTGTTCCTGCCCGTGCTGCTGCTGGCGCTCGCCCTGCCCGGCGCAACGCGCGCCGCCGAGCCCGCGCCGCTGCCCATCTTCGACGCCCACCTGCACTGGAACTGGGAGCCCGTGCCGCACTTCCCGCAGGAGAAGGTACTCGCCCTCTTCCGCGAGCAGAACATCATGGGCATCCTCGCCACCAGCCGGCCCAACGACGGCACGCGCGCGCTCTACGAGACGAAGCCGAAGGACCTCTGGGTGGTGCCCTTCATCCGCCCCTACCGCGTGCGCCCCGACATCCAGACCTGGATGAGCGACCCGCAGACCGAGGAACTGATCGCCACCGAGTACAAGCGCGGCTACTACCAGGGCATCGGCGAGTTCCACCTCTCGGGCCGCGCCGCCGAAGCGCCGCAGGTGAAGAAGACCGTCGACTTCGCGGTGCGCCACGACCTCTACCTGCACGCCCACGCCGACGACGAGGCGCTGGAGATCCTGTTCCGCCACAACCTGAAGGCGAAGATCGTCTGGGCCCACACCGGCTTTTTCACCGCGCCCGAGCAGGTCGCGGCCTACCTCGAGCGCTACCCGGCGCTCTGGTGCGAACTGTCCTACCGCGGCGGCATCACCTCGGGCGGCACGCTGACGGCCGAGTGGCGGCGCCTCTTCGAGCGTTACCCGGACCGCTTCCTGCTCGGCTCCGACACCTGGGTCAACGAGCGCTGGGACAGCTACGCGCGCACCATGGCGGACTACCGCGGCTGGCTCGCCCAGCTGCCGCGCCCCGTGGCCGAGCAGATCGCCTGGCGCAACGCCGAGCGCCTGTTCCGCCGCTAGCGCGGCTCGACCAGCAGGTAGCCGCGGTTCTCCACGGTATCGAAGGTGCGCATGCCGCGGATCAGCGTCGCCGCCGGCATCCACACCCAGCCGGCGCTGGCCGGGTTCACGTCGAGCACGAGGAAGGAATCCGACGCCGCGTCGTAGGCGCCCAGCGGCGAGATGTGGCCGCCGCCGCGCTGGCCGACCGCATCGCGCCGGTAGTTGACGATCGCGTAGTCGCCGGCGCGGCGCAGGTTGGCAACGAGCTCGGCGCGGATCGCCGCGTCGCCCATCGCCGCATCGACCACCACCAGCCGCGTGGCGAGGCCGTGCGCGCGCAGCAGCGCATCGAACTGGCGCAGCTGGTAGCCGAAGTCGCTGGCGACCCGGCCATCCACCGCCATCGGCTCACCCAGCACCTGCGCCCGCGTCTTGGGGCCGGCAACGATCACGTTGTCCTGGGTGAAGCGCGGCAGTGTCGGATCGAAACCCGTCGGCAGGTAACGCAGGTCCTCCGCGCGCAGGCGGCTGCCGTCGCGCGGCAGGTCGGCGGCGCGACCGCGCACCGCGTTGAGCACGATGGCCGCCGTGGTCGGGCCGCAGAAGGCCGCATTCGACTGCGCCTC
>CAYTFA010000557.1:0-1857 GCA_964436755.1 uncultured Rhodocyclaceae bacterium
CAGGCCATCACTCGCGCGCACGATCGGTTGCTCATCACGCGCCCCTATCTGGCTCCCATGGGGGCATTCTCACCCAATCCGCGCACCGCGCGCTGCCAGACCAGGCAGCGGTTGTTCGATGGCATCGCGCAGTCCTCGACGAGGTGCAGGCCGGCGCGCACAGCCAGCGCGTCGACCGCCTCGAAGTCGCGCAGCCCCTGGTGGGCGCCGCGCTCCCTGAGCCACACATCGAAGGCGGCGTTGCTCTCGCTGCTGAAGCGCCCGCCGTAGTTGAACGCACCGTAGACGACCAGCCGCCCTCCGTCCTCGAGCACGCCGGGCAGGCGCGCAAAGAAGGCCTCGACCTCGGCCCAGGCCATGATGTGCAGCGTGTTGGCGGAGAACACGGCGTCGTAGCGCCCCGCCGGCCACGACCCGGCGACGTCGATTTCCAGCGGCGGCGGGGTGTTGGGTAGCGCCGCCTCGTCCAGCCAGGCGCGGATGCCGGGCAGGTTCTCGGCGCGGTCGGAAGCCTGCCATTCGAGCTGCGGCAGCGCGGCGGCGAAGAAGATCGCGTGCTGGCCGGTGCCGCTGCCGACTTCGAGCACGCGCCGGCGATCGGTGAAGTGCCGGCGCAGCACGCCGAGGATGGGTTCGCGGTTGCGCGCGCAGGACGGCGCGTCGGGCTTGTCGGTCACGTGCCGCGCCGCGCGGCACCGGCCGCATGGTCCAGCCACTCCGCCACCGGCGGCCACAGCCGCGCCTCGCTTTGCGGCTTGAAGAAGCCGAAGTGGCCGATGCGCGACAGGCCGAACTGCGCCGGCTCGATGCGCCGGTAGTCGACGCGGCCATGCCGGTAGGCACCGTGGATCAGCTTCGCGCCGGATTCGTGGAGCAGCTCGTCGTCGGCGAAGGTCAGCGCCAGCACCGGGTAGCCGGCGCTGGCGTAGGCCTCGCGCGCACCCGGCTCCCCGGTGAGCAGGTAGTCGGGCGTCAGGCACCAGCGCCGCCACTGCATCATGGCGCCGGTGGGCAGGTCGCCGACGACGCCGATGCGGCCGCCGGGGAAGTAGCCGAACACGGGGCACAGCGCCGGCGCCAAGAGGTGCCACATGATGGGCGCGGAGCGCTTGGTGCGCGGCGTCAGGTGGCGCGTCGAGCCGCTGCCGACGGCGATGTTCACCAGGCCGGCGAGCTTGTCGCGCAGGGGCAGCAGCGGCGCCACCTGGCCGCCGAAGCTGTGGCCGACGACGAACAGCGGCTGCTCCGGCGCGTCGGCGTGCAGCTTGGCCAGCAGCGCGGCGTAATCCTTGAGCAGCCAGTCGCTGAGGTCGGCCTTGAGCCGGCGCAGCGGTCCCTGCCGCGAGGCGCCGATGCCGCGGTAGTCGAAGGTCCAGGTGACGTAGCCGCGGCTCGCGAGCCAGCGCGCGAAGTGGGCATAGAAGCCCTGGGCGACGGCCATCGCCGGCGCGATCAGGACCTGGCCATGGACCGGGCCGTGCGGGTCGAAGCGATGCACGGCAAGCGGGTAGCCGTCGGCGGCGGCGAATTCGATGCGTTCCATGGCGCGAGTCTAGTGGAAGTCGCGGCTGCCCGTGACCAGCGCGCCGAGCAGCGCGCTGTGGTCGAACAGGCGCTGGGCGACGAGGTGCACCACGGCGTGCTCGCCCTCCCCCTGCACCTGCAGCTGGCCGGCCACGCCCAGCAGCCGGCTGCCGAGTAGCACGCGGCGCTGGCGCTCGGCGAGGTCGTTGAAGACGACGATGTTGGCCGTGCCGGTTTCGTCCTCCAGCGTCACGAAGATCACGCCCTTGGCCGTGCCCGGCCGCTGGCGGCAGGTGACGAGGCCGGCGCAGCGCACCACGGCGCGGTCGCCGC
>CAYTFA010000558.1:0-1857 GCA_964436755.1 uncultured Rhodocyclaceae bacterium
ACGAGGCGCGCCGGCGCCACGGCCTGTCCGTATTGAGGGCTGCGGCATGAATGCCCGCGTCGCGCCCGGGGCGGCCGCCTTTGGCCTGATGGTGCTGCTGTGCGCGATCTGGGGCATGCAGCAGGTGGCCATCAAGTTCGCCACGGCCGGCATCAGCCCGATCATGCAGGCCGCGCTGCGTTCGGCGGGTGGCGCGCTGCTGGTGTTCGCCTGGGCCGGCTGGCGCCGCATGCCCTTGTTCGTTGCGGACGCGTCGCTGCGGCCGGGCCTGGTGGCCGGGCTGCTGTTCGCGCTCGAGTTCGTCTTCATCTTCGTCGGCGTCGACCTCACTACGGTGTCGCGCATGGTCGTCTTCCTCTACACCGCGCCGTGCTTCACGGTGATCGGCCTGCACCTGTTCGTGCCCGGCGAGCGCATGGGGCGGCGTCAGGGTGCCGGCGTGCTGCTGGCCTTCGGCGGCCTGGTGCTGGCCTTCGTCGACAAAGCCTCCGGCGGCAGCCTGCTCGGCGACTTTTTCGGCGTGCTCGCCGCGCTGTTCTGGGCGGCGACGACAGTGGTGATCCGCGCCTCGGCGCTGGCGCGGGTGACGGCGACCAAGGTGCTGCTCTACCAGTTGGTCATTTCGGCGCTGATCATGTTCCCGCTTTCGTTCGCCGTCGGCGAAAAGGGCATCGGCGTGTTGACGGCGCCTACGCTGTGGGCGATGGCCTACCAGATCGTGGTGGTGGCCTTCGTCAGCTACCTGGCCTGGTTCTGGCTTCTGACGCGCTACCTGGCCGGGCGCCTGCTGGTGTTCTCCTTCCTGACACCGCTGTTCGGCGTCGGCTTCGGCATGGTGCTGACCGGAGACCGGCCGAGCGCGGAGTTCTTCGTTGCGGCGGCCCTGGTGGCCGGCGGCATCGCCCTGGTCAACCTGCCGTCGCGCTCGTGACGCGCGGCGCGGCGTTCCTGCTTGGCCTGCGCTCGGTGGCGCCGATGTTGCTCGGCGTCGCGCCTTTCGGCGTGCTCTACGGCGTAGTCGCCCTGCAGAGCGGCATTCCGCCCCTGGCGGCGCTGGCCATGTCCTCCATCGTCTTCGCCGGCTCGGCGCAGTTCCTCCTTGCGCAACTGGTCGGCGCCGGGGCCCCGGCCCTGCTGGCGACCGGCGCCGTGGGCCTGGTGAACCTGCGCCATGCGCTCTACAGCGCCTCGGTGGCGCCGCTGCTGGCGCACCTGCCGCGGCGCTGGAAACTCCTGCTGGCCTACCTGCTTACCGACGAGGCCTACGCCGCGGCGATTCCTCATCTTGCGTCCGGTGATGGCGCCGCAGCGGACGGACACTGGATACTGTTCGGCTCGGGCGTTGGGCTCTGGGCGGGCTGGCAGGCCGCGACACTGGTCGGGGTGTTGCTCGGGGCACGGTTGCCGACCGACGCGGGACTCGATTTCGCCCTGCCGCTGACCTTCATTGCCATCGTCGTGCCCATGGTGCGCAGCGGTGCATTGCTGGTCTCGGCGCTGGCGGCTGCGGCGGCCGCGCTGGCGCTGGTGGCGCTGCCGTACAAGCTGGGCCTGTTCTTTGCCGCACTGGCCGGGCTGGTGGCGGGGGCGCTGGCAAGCGGGCGGCGCACATGACGATCTGGCTGCTCATGGCCGCCTGCGGCCTCATCACCTTCCTCATCCGCTATTCCTTCATCGCCGCGCAGGGTCATTTCAGGCCGCCGGCCTGGTTCGTGCGGCTGTTGCCCTTCGTCCCGGTGGCGGCGCTGACCGCGCTGACCGCTCCCGAACTCGCCCTAGTGGGCGGCGCCATCGAGATCGGCCTGGCCAACTCGCGCCTGTGGGCGGGAATCGTCGCCATTGCACTGGCGGCGATCT
>CAYTFA010000559.1:0-1850 GCA_964436755.1 uncultured Rhodocyclaceae bacterium
TGTGCCGATGGGCGGCTTTCATCCATCGGTCAACATGGACGTGTTCCGCGACGAGAACGTCGGCATGGCCTACGGCATGGGCCTCACGGCGGAAAAGGTGGCGGCGCAGTGGAAGGTGACGCGCGAGGCACAGGACGAATTTGCGCTCAACTCCCACCGCAAGGCCATCGCCGGCCAGCAGGCCGGGGAGTTCCGCGACGAAACGACGCCGGTGGAAATCATCGATCGCATGCCGAACCTGCGCAGCGGCGAAGTCGCGCTGAAGACGCGCACCGTGGATCGCGACGAGGGTGCGCGCGCCGACACCAGCCTCGAGGTGCTCGGCAGGCTCAAGCCGGTATTCGCCGCCAAGGGCTCGGTGACGGCGGGCAACAGTTCGCAGACCTCGGACGGTGCCGGCGCGCTCATCCTGGTCAGCGAGAAGATTCTCAAGCAGTTCAACCTGACCCCGCTGGCGCGCTTCGTGTCCTTCGCCGTGCGCGGCGTACCCCCCGAGATCATGGGCATCGGTCCCAAGGAGGCGATCCCGGTTGCCTGCAAGGCGGCAGGAATCACGCAGGACCAGCTCGACTGGATCGAACTCAACGAGGCCTTTGCGGCTCAGGCGCTTGCCGTAATCCAGGACCTCGGCCTCGATCCGGCGAAGGTCAACCCGATGGGTGGCGCGATCGCGCTTGGCCATCCGCTGGGTGCGACGGGAGCGATCCGCGCGGCGACGACGGTGCATGCCCTGCGCCGGCGCAACCTGAAGTACGGCATGGTGACCATGTGCGTCGGCACGGGGATGGGCGCCGCCGGAATCTTCGAAAGGATGTAGCGGGTGCGTGCCGGGCTAGCGTTCCGCGATGAGGCCGGCGATCCAAGTCTTCAGCGCCGCCAGGTCGGCGCCGAAGGCGCCCGGCCGCATCAGGCTGACGCCGAAGACGTAGGCATAGAGGAGCAGGCTGCGCGCCTGCGCTTCGTGCAGCGGCAGCCCGCAGGCGAGGAACAGCCGGCAGGAGCAGGCCAGGCGCTCGGCGTCGACCTGTTCGACGACGGCGGCAGCCTGGGCGTCGCGTCGTGCCCAGTCGCGCACCGCGGCTTCGATGGCGATGCCCTTGCGGTTGCGCGCCGAGGAGTACACCTCGATCGTGTGGAGCAGGGCGGCCGCTTCCGCGCCGGGCTGGGCCTGGGTCTGCTTGCGGATGTCGCGGATGCGGCCTTCGCGCCAGTGCTCCAGCACCGCCTCATGGAGGTCGCGCCTGTCCTTGAAGTGCCAGTAGAAACTGCCCTTGGTCACGCCAAGGCGCTTGGCGAGGACCTCGACGCGCAGCCCTTCGACGCCGTGCTCGGCCAGTACGGTGACCGCGCCGCGGATCCATGCATCGCGGTCCAGGGCGGTGCGCGTCGCTTTGGCGGCTTTGGGTTCCATACGGTTGGGTATTGAAATTGCGGTTGCGGTGCGGTAGTATCCCATATTCCATACCGTAGCGTATGGGGTATGGCGCTCCGCGGAGTGGCTACAATGGCTTTTTGCGAACGAACACAGATATGGAGGCAGGCTTGAAGATCCTTGTCCCGGTGAAGCGCGTGATCGACTACAACGTCAAGGTGCGCGTCAAGGCAGACGGCACGGGTGTCGATCTGGCGAACGTGAAGATGTCGATGAACCCCTTCGACGAAATCGCCGTCGAGGAAGCGATGCGCCTCAAGGAAGCCGGCAAGGCGACCGAGGTGATCGCCGTGTCCTGCGGCGTTGCCGCCTGCCAGGAAACCCTGCGCACGGCGATGGCGATCGGCGCCGACCGCGCCATCCTGGTCGAGTCGGACGCCGAGCTGCAGCCGCTGGCGGTGGCCAAGCTGCTCGCCGC
>CAYTFA010000560.1:0-1849 GCA_964436755.1 uncultured Rhodocyclaceae bacterium
TGCGCGGCGCAACCGAATCGCTGGACAGCTTCGTCGATTTCGCGGCCGAGCTGGACAAAGGGCCGCTCAACGGCTTCGTGGTGCACGCGAATTGCCAGATATCCGGTCTGTACCAGCACCTGGGCGACCTCGATCGTGCCGCCGCGGCGCTGGCCAAGGCCGAGTCGGCGTTTCGCCAGTTGTCGAACCGGCGCGGCGTCGCGCTCAACCTCGCCGGCTGGTCGCGCCAGATCGAGGTGGCGCGCGGCAACCTGCTGCGCCGCCAGGGCCGCATCGAGGACGAGGAGCGCGCCTTCCGCGCGGCGCTGCGGCAGGGCGAGACCGGCGTCGAACAGACCGAGCAGCGGCAGCAGAAGGGCAAGTGGGCGATCGCCAGCCGTGCCGAGGACAACGTGGATTTCGCGCGCACGATGCTCGCGCAGACGCTGCTGGCGCAGGAACGGCTCGACGAAGCCGAGCTGGAACTGCGCGAGGTGCTCAAGCGCGGGCTGGCACGCGAAGGGCGCAGCTCGACGGTCACCGGGCGCGCCCTGGCATCGCTCGGCAACGTCTATCTGGCGCGCGGGCGGGCCGCCGAGGCGGTGGTCATCGGCGAATGGGCAGAGCGCGCGCTGGCCGAGGCGGGGCTGTCGGAGCAGACCCCGCTGCGCGTCAATGCGCGCATCGGCCTGTCCAATGCGCTCACCGTCGCCGGGCGCTACCGCGAAGCCGCCGAGCTGGTCGACCGCATCCGCGTCGCGCTGAAGAACGATGTGCGGCTCGAGGAGGGGTTCGCCCAGGGGACGCTGGGCTCGATCCGCAGCTACCTCGGCGTCGGCCGGCTCGACGATGCGCTGCGCGACGGTGAGCACCTGCTCGCGCGCAATGCCGCCCGCTTCGGCCCCGACCACTACTACACGGCCGAGGCGCGGGCCTACCGCGCCATGGTGCTGCACCGCGTGGGCCGCGTCGACGAGGCGCGCCGCGAGTTCGAGCGCGCGGTCGGCGTGCTGGTCGATCCGACGCGTTCGGTGGGCCGCCAGAAGGCTGGCATCCACCGCGTGAACCGCCTTCGCAGCATCCTCAACGAGTACCTCGTCGTGCTGGTCGGGCGCAAGGGCACGGGCTACGAGAAGGACGTCGCCGAGGCCTTCCGCGTCGCCGACGTGGCGCGCTGGCAGAGCGTGCAGAAGGCCGTGGCGGGTTCCGCGCTGCGCGCGGCGGCGGGCAGCCCCGAGCTGGGCGCGCGCATCAAGAAGGTGCAGGACACCGACGACGAGCTCGAGGCCGTGTACAAGAACCTGATCAGCCAGCGCTCGGCGCCGCCCGAGCGCCAGCTGCCGGCCGTTATCGCCGCCATGGAGGCGCGCATCGCCGCGCTGAAGAAGGAACAGGCGGAGCTGACGGCGGAAATCCGGCGCCAGTTCCCGCAGTACGACGCGCTGGTGAACCCGCGCCCGGCCGACCTGGCGACGGCACAGCGCGCGCTGCGCCCCGGCGAGGTGCTGCTGTCGATCTACGTCACGCCCGGCGGCGCCTATGTCTGGGCCAGCGGTGCCAGCGGCGATCTGCGCTTCCATTTCAGCCCGCGCCCGCCGGCCTGGATCGCCGAGCGGGTGAACCGGCTGCGCGCCTCGGTCGATCTTTCGGCGGCGGCCGGCGCCGAACAGATGCGCTTCGACACCGAGGCCGGGCTCGAGCTGTACGACGAGCTGCTGGCGCCGGTGCGCGAGGCCTGGCGCGGCGCCGACACGCTGCTGGTGGTGAGCAACGGCGCGCTGGCGCAACTGCCCTTCTCGATGCTGCCGACGGCCAAGCCGGCGGCCTTGCTCGAGGAACGACTGGCGTTCCCGAGCGTGGTCGTCGCGAG
>CAYTFA010000561.1:0-1842 GCA_964436755.1 uncultured Rhodocyclaceae bacterium
CGCGGCGGGCCGCCGCCCGCGGCCAAGCCGGGGGTGACGGCGCCGTCGGTCACCGACGCGCGCGCCGGGTTCTACACCGTGAAGAAGGGCGACACGCTGTACAGCATTGCGCTCGACCACGGCCACGACTATCGCGACGTCGCCGGCTGGAACAACATCGAGAATCCGAACCTGATCAAGATCGGCCAGCAATTGCGCGTGACGCCGCCCGACGCCGGCGCGCCGGTTGCCGTGGTGAAGCCGGTAACGTCGAGCGGTCCGGTCGAGGTGAAGTCCGCCTCGACGGGGACCAACACGGAATCCTACAAGCGCGAGCCCAAGGGCGGCAAGGAAGCCTACTCGGAGGAGGCGCTGGCGCGCGCGCGCAAGGGCGAGGTGGTGGAGAAGCCTGCCGAGAAGCCCGCCGAGGCAAAGCCGGAACCGAAGCCGGAGCCCAAGCCCGATGCCAAACCGGCGTTGGCCGGCGACGATGTGGACTGGGCCTGGCCATCGGCCGGAAAGATCATGACGCCCTTCGCCGAGGGCAGCAGCAAGGGCCTCGACATCGCCGGCAAGGCGGGCGACCCGGTGCTGGCGGCCGCCTCCGGTGTCGTCTCCTATGCGGGGGCAGGCTTGCGCGGCTACGGCAACCTCGTCGTGCTGCGCCACAACGCCACCTACCTGTCGGTGTATGCCCACAACAGCAAGATCCTGGTCAAGGAGAAGCAGACCGTGACCAAGGGACAGAAAATTGCCGAGATGGGCAGCACGGACACCGAGAGCCCGCGCCTGCATTTCGAGATCCGGCGCCAGGGCAAGCCGGCCGATCCGCAGAAGTTCCTGCCCGCCAGGTAGCGCCGTGGGCGAGGACGCCGAATCGGCGGACCGCGACGCGCCGCAGCCTGCGCCCCACGAGGCGGATTTCCTCGAGGACATCACCCAGGTCTACCTGCACGAGATCGGTGCGACGCCGCTGCTGTCTGCGGCCGAAGAGGGGCGGCTGGCGCGCGCCGCGCGCGACGGCGATTTCGCTGCGCGCCAGCACATGATCGAGGCCAACCTGCGCCTCGTCGTCAGCATCGCCCGGCATTACGTTAATCGCGGCCTGCCGCTCGACGACCTGATCGAGGAAGGCAACCTCGGCCTCATCCACGCGCTGGAAAAGTTCGACCCCGAGCGAGGCTTCCGCTTCTCCACCTACGCGACATGGTGGATACGGCAGAACGTCGAGCGCGCCATCATCAACCAGTCGCGCACGGTGCGCGTGCCGGTTTACCTCGTCAAGGAACTCAACGTCGTGCTGCGCGCGCTGCGCCGCCTGCGTGCCGAACAAGGCGACGACCGGCAGGCCGGCGCACAGGTGGAGGAGGTGGCGCGCCTGCTCGACCGTCCCGTTGCCGAAGTGCGCGATCTCCTGGCGCTGAACGAACCGGCCAGCTCGCTCGACGCGCCGCTCGACATCGACCCCGATCTTTCGCTGGCGGACGCGCTGCCCGACGAGGCCGCAGCTGACCCGGCGCTGCAGCTTGCGCGGCACGAGTCGGAACATCTCGTCGCCGAATGGGTTGCCGGGCTCGACTCCCGCTCGCGCGACATCGTTGAGCGCCGTTACGGGCTGTCCCAGCGCGACGCGGAGACGCTGGAGGTGATCGCTGCCGACCTCGGGCTCACGCGCGAGCGTGTGCGCCAGATTCAGGTCGAGGCGCTATCGCGTCTGCGCCAGCGCATCGCCGGCTTGGGGCTCACGCCCGACGCGCTGATCTGAGAGGGCAGCCGCGAGGTCCATCACCGCCGCGGCATAGAAGCTGCTGCGGTTGTAGCGGGTGATCACGTGGAAGTTGCGGAAGCCGAGGCGGTACTCGG
>CAYTFA010000562.1:0-1838 GCA_964436755.1 uncultured Rhodocyclaceae bacterium
AGGATGTAGATGACGAGGATCATCGTCATCACCAGCAGCGGCGGCAGGCCGCTCCCCTTCACCCATTCGGCCAGCTCGACCGGCATCTGCGAAACCGCCAGCGCAGTGTTGAGCATGTCGGCGCCGAGCAGTACCAGGTAGATCATCGCCGTGGCCAGGGCCGTGCCGAGCAGACTCTTTTCGATCTGTTCCCAGCGCATGTTGCCCGAGAGAAAAGCCAGGATGCCGCAGGCGGCGGCGCCAATCGACGCCGCCTCGGTCGGATTGGCCCAACCGTCGTAGATGCCGACGATGACGACCACGAAGACCAGCAGTACGGGCAGGACCTGGAACAGGCGGGTCAGGCGTTCAGCCCAGGCGACGCGCGGACCGGCCGGGCCGGCCGCCGGATTCACGGCAACGAAAATCTGCACCACCACCATGTAGCCCAGCATGGCGATGATGCCGGGCAGCACGGCGACCATGAACAGCTTGCCGATCGACTCCTGGGTGAGGATGGCATAGACGACGAGCGGCACCGAAGGAGGGATCATGATGCCGAGCGTGCCGCCCGCGGCCAGCGCGCCCGTCGCCAGGGAGCCGGAATAGCCATAGCGCCGCAATTCCGGCAGCGCGACCTGTCCCATGGTCGCCGCGGTGGCCAGCGATGAGCCGCAGATTGCGCCGAAGCCAGCGCAGGCGCCGACCGCAGCCATGGCTATCCCGCCGCGGCGATGTCCGATGAAGGCGCTGACGAAGCGGAACAGCGATCGGCTGAGGCCGCCATGGGTGGCGAACTGCCCCATCAGCAGGAACAGCGGGATGACGACCAGGTCGTAATTGGAAAGGCGGGCGTAGGCGAGATTCTTCAGGGAGTTGAGGAGGGCGTTGAATTCGCCGCCGGTGAGATAGACGTAGCCGCCGGCGCCGGCGAGGAACATGGCGACACCGATCGGCACGCGAAACAGCAGCAGCACCAGCATGAAGCCGAAGATCACAAAGCCGATCTGCATGCCGGTCATGCGGCCGCCCCACTGTTGCGCCAGGTCTGGACGGCGACATAGAAACCCGCCAGCGCCATCAGCACGAAGCTGGGCACCATCAGGGCCTGGGCGATCCACACGGGAATCTCCAGGATGGCGGACGATTCTCCCGCTTCGCGCAGGCTCAGTGCGCCGACCCAGGTGCGCCAGGCAAGGACCAAGCCGACGACGCCGAGGAGTACGGACCCGGCCGCGTCAAGGATGCGGCGCTTGCGGGTGCCCATGCCGGCCGTAAAGAAATCCACCTTCACGTCGCCGTGCATCAGGTGGCAATAGGCAAAGAAACTGGCCGATGCCACGGCAGCCAGCATCTGCAGGACCTCGACGTCGCCCGGTACTGGCGCGCTGAACAACTTGCGACCGACGATCGAGACGATCGACATGATGACCAGGCCGGTGAAGATCACGCCGCCGGCGAACGCGGTCCACTTCGATGCGGCGATCAGCGCGCGGCCATAGGCGCTGGGCGACGGACGCTGCTCGGGTGCTGCTTCCTGCACGGGACTCCTCCTCCCAAATCTCGTGTCGGCTATTGTGCCGTTTGTCCCCGCCGATAGTACGGGGATTACTGATGGGCGTCAAATAGTTGGAAGTCAGCGCATTAGGCTGGCGGCGACGCCAGGCGCCGGTCCCGGCGGCAACCCGGCGTCAGGCGTCGTGCTTCACGTGGAAGCGCTTGGCCTTCATCTCGAATCGCGGCAGGGTGTTGCGCGCGACATGGTGTACACGCGGCCGGAACGACAGCATCGAGTCGAGCTTGACGGCCAAGTGGTGCACGACCTCCGGGTCGGCGCCCTCGCACAGCTCGATTTCGAT
>CAYTFA010000563.1:0-1833 GCA_964436755.1 uncultured Rhodocyclaceae bacterium
GCGGCAGCGGCGTGTTGACGCAACCGAGCTCGGCCAGTCGCGCCAGCAGCCAGTCATAGAACGGACGCTGGTCTTCGAACTCGAGGGTGCAGATCGAATGCGTGATGTTCTCCAGCGCATCTTCGATCGGATGGGCATAGGTGTACATCGGATAGACGCACCACTCGTCGCCGGTGTTGTGGTGCTCGGCGTGGCGGATGCGATAGATCGCCGGATCGCGCAGGTTGATGTTGGGCGAGTCCATGGCGATCTTCGCCCGCAGCACGTGGCTGCCATCGGCGAACTCGCCCGCCTTCATGCGGCGGAACAGGTCGAGGTTTTCCGTCGGCGCGCGCGAGCGGAAGGGCGAGTCCCGGCCCGGCTCGGTCAGCGTGCCGCGCGCAGCGCGCATTTCCTCGGCGCTTTGGGAATCGACGTAGGCGTGCCCGGCCTCGATCAGCCGTTCGGCGAATTCGTACATCCAGCGGAAGTAGTTCGAGGCGTAATAGAGGTCGTCGCCCCAGGAAAAGCCGAGCCAATGCACGGCATCGACGATGGAATCGACGTACTCCTGCTCCTCCTTTTCCGGGTTCGTGTCGTCGAAGCGCAGGTGGCAGGCGCCGCCGTAGTCCAGCGCGAGGCCGAAGTTGAGGCAGATCGACTTGGCGTGGCCGAAGTGCAGGTAGCCGTTGGGCTCCGGCGGGAAACGCGTACGTATCCTCGGCGCGTCCGGCGTGCCGGCCCGCTGCTGCGTCGCCGGCCCGGGCCGGCCCGACCAGTGGCGGCCCGCGTACTTGCCGGCCTTGAGGTCGGCATCGATGACGTGGCGGATGAAGTTGGAGGGCTTGTCGGCGTCGGCCATGGCGGGCGGGGCTTGCGGCAAAGCCGCAATTCTAGCGGCAGCGTAAAATCGCCACAATGAACGCTTCCGCTCTCGTCGCCATCGGCGGCGGCGCCGTGCTCGGCGCCTGGCTGCGCTACGCGCTCGGGCTCTGGCTGAATCCGGTACTGCCGGCGATGCCGCTGGGTACGCTGGCGGCCAACCTGGTCGGCGGTTACCTGATCGGCGCCGCCGTGGCCGTATTCCACATCAACGTCGAGCTGCCGGCGGAGCTCAAGCTCTTCTTCATCACCGGCTTCCTCGGCGCGCTGACCACGTTCTCGACATTCTCCGCCGAGGTGGTGCACCTGATCCAGAACGCCCGCTACGGCTGGGCGCTGGGCGTCTCCTCGGCCCACCTGTTCGGCTCGCTGCTGATGACGGGCCTTGGCATCCTGACGATCCACAAGCTGGCACAATGAAGTTCGATGTCGAGGCGCGGCGGGCGGCGCGCCCCGCGATCGCCTATGACGAGGCACTTCCCGTCAACCAGCGTCGCGGCGCGATTGCCGAGGCCATCCTTGGGCACCCGGTGGTGGTGGTCTGCGGCGAGACGGGTTCGGGCAAGACGACGCAACTGCCCAAGATCTGTCTCGAGCTTGGTCGCGGCCTGGGCGGCCTGATCGGCCACACCCAGCCGCGGCGCATCGCGGCGCGCGCCACGGCGACGCGCATCGCCCAAGAGCTGAAATCCGAGCTGGGCCGCCATGTCGGCTTCAAGATCCGCTTCACCGACAAGGTGACGCCGTCGAGTTACATCAAGCTGATGACGGACGGCATCCTGCTGGCCGAGACGCAGACTGATCCGCTGCTGCGCCAGTACGACACGATATTGATCGACGAGGCCCACGAGCGCAGCCTCAACATCGATTTCCTGCTCGGCTACCTCAAGGAACTGCTGCCCCGGCGGCCCGACCTCAAGGTCGTCATCACTTCGGCGACCATCGACGCCGAGCGCTTTGCGCGACATTTCA
>CAYTFA010000564.1:0-1823 GCA_964436755.1 uncultured Rhodocyclaceae bacterium
AAGGTGCTGGCCGACGTCGGCCTGCTCGGCCTGCCCAACGCCGGAAAATCGACCTTCATCCGCGCCGTTTCGGCAGCGCGGCCCAAGGTCGCCGACTACCCGTTCACCACGCTCCACCCCAACCTCGGTGTCGTGCGCGTCGACGACAACCGCAGCTTCGTCATCGCCGACATTCCCGGCCTGATCGAAGGTGCGGCGGAGGGTGCCGGGCTCGGGCACCGCTTCCTCAAGCACCTGCAACGCACCGGATTGCTGCTGCACCTTGTCGACATCTCGCCCTTCGATCCCGACGCCGATCCGGCAAAGGACGCCAAGGCCATCCTCAAAGAACTGAAGAAGTACGACGAGGCGCTGTACAAGAAGCCGCGCTGGCTCATCATCAACAAGATCGACCTCGTTGCCGAGGACGAGCGCGAGGCGCGCATCGCCGCCCTGGTGAAGAGCTATCGACCGAAGCGGCACTTCGTCGTTTCGGCCATCTCGGGCGCAGGCTGCCGCGAGGTATGCTTTGCCATCATGGAACATCTGGAACGGGCCCGGGGCCATGCGGCAGCGGATCGCTGAAGCCAAGCGGCTGGTGGTCAAGGTCGGCAGCGCGCTGGTCACCAACGGCGGCCAGGGCCTCGACCCGGCCTTCATCGCCGGCTGCGCGCGGCAGATTGCCGCCCTGCACGCACAGGGACGGCAAGTGCTCCTCGTATCGTCCGGCGCCATCGCCGCCGGCATGCAGCGTCTGGGCTGGACCACGCGTCCCCATGCCATGCACGACCTGCAGGCCGCCGCCGCCGTCGGCCAGATGGGCCTCGCGCAAGCCTACGAGTCGACCTTCCTCGAGCACGGCCTGAAGGCCGCGCAGATCCTGCTCACGCATGAGGACCTGGCCGACCGCACCCGCTATCTGAATGCCCGTTCGACCCTGCAGACGCTGCTCGAACTCGGCGTCGTCCCCATCATCAACGAAAACGACACGGTGGTGACCGACGAGATCAAGTTCGGCGACAACGACACGCTCGGCGCGCTGGTCGCCAACCTAGTCGAGGCCGATGCGCTTGTCATCCTCACCGACCAGAAGGGGCTCTTCACTGCCGACCCGCGCCAGAACCCGGCTGCCTCGCTGGTCGGCGAAGGCCGTGCCGACGACCGCAGCTTCGAGGCCATGGCGGGCGGCGCCGGCTCGGGCATTGCCCGCGGCGGCATGATCACCAAGGTGCGCGCCGCACAGCGTGCCGCGCGCAGCGGCGCCCATACCCTGATCGTCAGCGGCCGCGAACCCGATTCATTGCTTGCCGCCGCGGCCGGCAAGGCCATCGGCACCCTTCTCTATGCCGCCGAGTCGCCCTTGGCCGCCCGCAAGCAGTGGCTGGCCGACCACCTGCAGCTTGCCGGCGCGCTGACCCTGGATGCAGGTGCGGTCAAGGCGCTGGCCGGCGGCCGCAGCCTGCTCGCGGTCGGCGTCACCGCGGTCACCGGCGATTTCGAGCGTGGCGCGGCAGTGGCCTGCCGTGCTCAGGACGGCCGCGAAGTGGCCCGCGGTCTGGTCAATTATTCGAGTTCGGAGGCGCGCCGCATCGCCGGCCACGGCACGCAGGAGATCGAAGCGCTGCTGGGCTACATCGACGGCGCCGAACTGATCCATCGGGACAACCTGGTCTTGCTATAGCCGCCACGTTCTGCAATTCGCAATGAACCTTGGGGGCAGCCACCATCGGCTGTTCCCTCTACCCCCGTAAAGGCTCCTTAAGCTTCGCACATGCTTCTTGGCTACCCGCCGAGCAGCCGCGCTGGAGGCTGATCCTGGCTTCGCGTATCAAGCCCTTTTCCTC
>CAYTFA010000565.1:0-1823 GCA_964436755.1 uncultured Rhodocyclaceae bacterium
TGACGGTGCCGGGAAGAATGGAAGTGCAATGAAGGCATTCGGCCTCGCCTGCTGGTCCGGCTCTTGCAAGACCATTCTGACTGTGCCTGGAATAATGGAAGTGCAATGAAGGCATTCGGCCTCGCCGGCTGGTCCGGCTCGGGCAAGACCACGCTGCTGGAGGAACTGATCCCGCGCCTGACGGCGGCCGGCCTGCGCGTCTCGCTGATCAAGCACGCCCACCATCGTTTCGACATCGACCATCCGGGCAAGGATTCCTACCGCCTGCGCGAGGCCGGCTGCTCCGAGGTGCTGCTGATTTCCGACCAGCGCTGGGTGCTGATGCACGAAATGCGCGGCGCGCCGGAGCCCACGCTCGACGAGCAGATCGCGCGCTTCTCGGATTGCGACCTGGTGCTGGTGGAGGGCTTCAAGCAGACGCCGATCGCCAAGCTGGAGGTACATCGGCCTTCGGTGGGCAAGCCGCTGATTGCCGGCACCGGGGTGGAGACCATCGTCGCCGTCGCCACGGACGAACCGGGTTCGCTGGCGGTTCCCGGCGGCCTGCCGGTGCTCGACCTCGCCGACAGGCCGGCGATTGCCGATTTCATCCTGAAGCACACCGGCTTGCAATGAAGAACCTGCTTTCCTACGATGAGGCGCTGACGCGGCTGCTGGCCGGTGCGACGCCAGTGCGCGATACGGAGTCGGTGCCGACCCAGGCGGCGGCGGGGCGCGTGCTGGCAGCGCCGCTGGTTTCAACGCTCGACGTGCCGCCGCTCGACAACACCTCGATGGACGGTTATGCCGTGCGCTGCGCCGATGTGCCGGCGAGCGGGACGCGGCTGGCCGTCGCCCAGCGCATTCCTGCCGGCAGTGTCGGCCATACCCTGGCGCCCGGCACGGCGGCGCGCATCTTCACCGGAGCGCCGCTGCCCGCCGGGGCCGACGCCGTGGTGATGCAGGAACTGTGTGCGGTCGAAGGTGGTGCCGTGACCATCAACCACGTGCCACGTCCGGGCGAATGGATACGCCGCCGCGGCGAGGACATTGCCGCCGGCGCCGAGGTGCTCGCAGCCGGCACGCGGCTTACCGCCGCCCATGTCGGCGTCGCCGCGTCGGTCGGCGCGGCGAGGCTCACAGTGTTTCGCCGCCTGCGCGTGGCCCTCTTTTCCACCGGTGACGAACTGGCGATGCCGGGCGAGCCGCTCAAGCCGGGCGGCATCTACAACTCCAACCGCTATACGCTGCGCGCGCTGCTGGAAGCCATGGGCTGCGTCGTGGACGACTGCGGCATCGTGCCCGACCGGCGCGAAGCGACGCAGGTTGCCCTGCGCGACGCCGCGGCCGCCAACGACCTGATCCTCACCAGCGGCGGCGTCTCGGTCGGCGAAGAGGACCACGTCAAACCCTCCGTCGAGGCCGAAGGCCGCCTCGACCTGTGGAAGATCGCCATCAAGCCGGGCAAGCCGCTGGCCTTCGGCGCCGTGCGCCGCGGCGATGGTGACGATGGCGGCGAAGCGGCCTTCATCGGCCTGCCGGGCAACCCGGTGTCGAGTTTCGTCACCTTCCTCGTCCTCGTGCGTCCCTTCATCCTCAGGGCGCAGGGCGCGGCGCAGGCCCTGCCGCTGGGACTGGAGCGGCGTGCGGATTTCGACTTTCCGGGCGACCCGCGCCGCGAATTCCTGCGCGCGCGGGTGAATGCCGACGGCGGCCTCGATCTATTCGGCAACCAGAGTTCGGGGGTGCTGACGTCGTGCACCTGGGCCGATGGCCTCGTCGACAACCCGGCCGGGCAGACCATCGCACGCGGCGACCGCGTGCGCTTCCTGCCATTTTCCGAA
>CAYTFA010000566.1:0-1819 GCA_964436755.1 uncultured Rhodocyclaceae bacterium
TTCACGTGATATTCGATCCACTCCCGGTTGATGGTGATGTCGCCTTCGAAGAAGTGAAAGCGCAGTTGGCCGATCAGATCGCGGACGCGATCATCCTGCATGTCCATGCCGTGAATTTCCCAGTCGGTATCCGCCAGGATGCGCTGGGACAGGTGGTGGCCGATGAAGCCGTTGACGCCGAGGATGAGGATCTTCTTCATGACAGGGGAAGCACCGGGGTGCCGAACGTAGCGTGGATCGGGTCGCCGGCGGCTGCCAGCGGTAAACCATTGAATTCTACCGTGACCAAGCGCAAAAGCCGACCGTCGCCGCACTCCGCGAAGAGGCGGCCGTCGCGCGCGAAAAGCGTCGGCCGGCCGCCATGGGGGCCGGACTCGCCGCTCGGATGCAGGCTGCGCAGCACGCGCAGGCGGCCCTTGGGCAGGTCACTGAAGGCGCCTGGGTAGGGCGGCGCCACGGCGCGCACCAGGTTGTGCACCGCTGCGGCCGGCTGTGCCCAGTCGATGCGGCCGTCTTCGGCCTTGCGTCCGCCGTAGTAGCTGCCGGCGGCGAGATCCTGGGCATGTTCGGCGGCCCGTCCGGCCAGCAGGTCGGGCAGCACGCGGTCCAGCGCGATCTCGGCGGCGAGGGTGACTTTGTTGAACACCTCGTGCGCCGTGTCGTCGGGCAGGATGGGGACGGCCTGCTGGGCAAGGATGGCGCCGGCGTCGGGCTTCTCCAGCATGCGGTGCAGGGTGGCGCCCGTCTCGCGCTCGCCATGCAGCACCGCCCAGTTGACCGGTACCCGGCCGCGGTACCTGGGCAGCAGCGAGCCGTGCATGTTGAAGGCGCCGCGCGCCGGCAGCGCGAGCAGCGGTGCCTTGAGCATCAGCCGGTAATAGAAGGAAAACAGGAAATCGGGGCGCAGTGCCGCGAGTTGGGCAACGAAGGCGGGATCGTTGGGATCCTCGGGGGTGAACACCGGGATGCCATGCAGCGCCGCGAACTCGGCCACCGAGTCGAACCAGATCGTCTCCGCCGGGTTGTCGCGATGGGTGACCACGCCGACGACGTCGACGCCGTGCGCCAGCAGCGTGGCGAGGCAGCGCACGCCGACGTTGTGGTAGGCGAAGACGACAGCGCGCGTCACTGGGTTACCTTCCCCCCAGCCCCCTGCCCCAGGCAGGGGGTGATGGCGGTTCGCCGCTGCGCGGCTCCGGGGTTTGGCTGGCGCCGGCTTGGGGCGGCCCTGCGCACGGCGCTCATTCCCGTCGTTCCAGGATGGCCTCGACCAGGTAGCGCGGGCGGTGGCGCACCTGCTGGTAGATGCGGCCGACGTACTCACCGAGCAGGCCGATGCCGAACAGCGCGAGCCCGATCAGGAAGAACATCAGCGCGAACAGGGTGAACAGGCCCTCGGCCTCGGGACCGAGAATCAGGCGTCGCGCGATGAGCAGCACGAACAGCGCGGCCGAACCCAGGGAAACGAGGATGCCGAGCATGGAGAACCACTGCAGCGGCACCAGCGAAAAGCCGGTCATAAGGTCGAAGTTGAGCCGGATCAGGCTGTACAGCGAGTACTTCGATTCGCCGGCGGCGCGCTCCTCGTGCTCGACGACGACCTCGGCCGGGTTGCGGGCGAAGGTGTAGGCCAGCGCCGGGATGAAGGTGGCAACTTCCTTGCAGCTGTTGATGGCATCGACGACGCTGCGCGAATAGGCGCGCAGCATGTTGCCCTGGTCGGTGATGCGGATGCGCGTGATGCGCTCGCGCAGCCGGTTCATGGCCTTCGAGGCCCAGGTGCGGAACAGGCTGTCCTGGCGCTTGCGGCGGATGCTGC
>CAYTFA010000567.1:0-1819 GCA_964436755.1 uncultured Rhodocyclaceae bacterium
GCATTTCCAGATCAGGCCCCAGCTTTCGGCCTGTTCCGCGGCGAGCTTCTCGCCCAGCATTACCAGGCCCATTGCGCGGGCATTGCCCACGAGCCGCGGCAGCGCCCAGGTGCCGCCGGCGTCGGGAACGAGGCCGAGCTTGCCGAAGGCCTGGATGAAGCTGGCCGAGCGCGCAGCGAGCACGAAGTCGCTGGCCAGCGCAATGCTTGCCCCGGCGCCGGCGGCGACGCCGTTGACGGCGCAGATAACCGGCATCTCCAGCGCGCGCAAGCCGAGGATCAGTGGCCGGTACCAGGTTTCGATGGTGTGACCGAGGTCAACGGGCTCCGCATCGGGGGCGACATTGCGTTCGGAAAGGTCCTGGCCGGCGCAGAAGCCGCGCCCGGCGCCGGTCAGCAGCAGGACGCGGGCGCCGCCTTCGCGTGTTCGCGCGAGCGCCTCGCGCAGTTCCAGGTGCATGTCGATATTGAAGCTGTTGAGACGGTCCGGACGATTGAGGGTGATGCGGGCGATGCCTGCATCGAGGCTGAAGAGAATGCACTGGAAATTCATTGGTGGGGCTCCAGGGGATCGTTCTTTTTTGGGTTGTGCCCGCTGTCGCCGGGCGGCGCAGCCATTCCGACACGGTTGCTGCGGGGCACGCAGGAAGAGACTGTATCATTTCAACCTGATCCAGCGGAGCCCGAACCAATGAAAGTCTATGCCATCGACGGGGTAATTCCCGTCGTCGACCCCACGGCCTATGTGCATCCCTCCGCGGTACTGATTGGCGACGTCGTTGTCGGTCCCGGTGCCTATGTCGGGCCGAATGCCAGCCTGCGCGGCGATTTCGGCCGCCTCTTCATCGGCCGCGACGCAAACGTGCAGGACTGCTGCGTGATGCACGGCTTCCCGGGCAGTGATACGGTGATCGAGGAGAACGGGCATATCGGCCATGGCGCGATCCTCCATGGCTGCATCGTGCGCACCAACGGGATGGTGGGCATGAACGCCGTGGTGATGGATAACGCGGTCGTCGGCGAGTCGGCGATCGTCGCCGCGCAGAGCTTCGTCAAGTCAGGCCTCGAGATTCCGCCGCGCATGCTGGCCGGAGGCGTACCGGCGAAGATCATGCGCGAACTGACCGAACTGGAAATGGCCTGGAAGCTCGAGGGCACGGCCGTCTATCACGACCTTGTCCGGCGCTGCCTGGGCACGCTGCGCGAGGTGGAGCCGCTCACCGCCGTCGAGGCCGACCGCAAGCGCTTGCAACTGCCGGAACTGAAGACGCTGCAGGAAACGCGCAAGCAGCGCGGCTGAGGCGGGGCAGCCGCGCTACGGTGCGGCCAGCGTGGTCTGCGCCACGGCGTGCTGCCAGCGCTGCATGAGATCCGCGGCGCGCTCGCGTGGCATCGTCGGGTGGAAGGTGCGTTCGCGGCGCCAGCGCGCGGCGATTTCCTCGCGGCTGCCAAACAAGCCGCAGGCGAGCCCGGCAAGGCAGGCGGCGCCGAGCGCCGTGGTCTCGACCACCGCCGGCCGTACCACGGGGATGCCGAGCAGGTCGGCCTGGAATTGCATCAGCAGGTCATTCACGCAGGCGCCACCGTCGACGCGCAGCTCGGCGATGGCGGCCTCGCTGCCGAGGTCGCGGCCCATGGCCTGCAGCAGCGCCGCGCTCTGGAATGCGATGCTCTCCAGAGCCGCCCGTGCGATGTGCGCAATGCCGGTGCCACGCGTAAGGCCGAGGATTGCCCCGCGGGCGTCCGGCTGCCAGTAGGGCGCGCCGAGCCCGGTGAACTCCGGCACGAACATCTCGCCGCCGCTGTCGGGAACGCTCTCC
>CAYTFA010000568.1:0-1815 GCA_964436755.1 uncultured Rhodocyclaceae bacterium
CCATGCGTGCTCCGGTCCGACGCCCGGGTAGTCGAGTCCGGCCGAGATCGAATGCGTCTCACTCACCTGGCCATCCGTGTCCTGCAGCAGGTAGGTGCGGTTGCCGTGCAACACGCCGGAGCGGCCGGCGGTCAGCGACGCCGAATGCTTGCCCGTATCGAGCCCGAAACCGGCGGCCTCGACACCGATCAGCCTGACGCCGGTATCCGCGATGTAGGGATAGAAGATGCCCATCGCATTGGAGCCGCCACCGACGCAGGCGATCACCGCGTCGGGCTGGCGGCCGACATGCTCGGGCATCTGCGCCTTGCATTCCTCGCCGATCACCGACTGGAAATCGCGCACCATCATCGGATACGGGTGCGGGCCGGCCACGGTGCCGATGATGTAGAAGGTGTTGCCGACGTTGGTCACCCAGTCGCGCATGGCTTCGTTGAGTGCGTCCTTCAGCGTCTTCGATCCGGACTCCACCGGCACCACCGTGGCACCGAGCAGCTTCATGCGATAGACGTTGGCCGCCTGACGCTTGACGTCCTCCGAGCCCATGTACACGACGCATTCCATGCCATAGCGGGCGGCAACCGTCGCCGTCGCCACGCCGTGCTGCCCGGCACCGGTTTCGGCGATCACGCGCGGCTTGCCCATGCGGCGCGCCAGCATTGCCTGGCCGATGCAGTTGTTGACCTTGTGCGCGCCGGTATGGTTGAGGTCTTCGCGCTTGAGGTAGATTTGCGCGCCGCCGAGGATTTCCGACCAGCGCCTGGCATGGTAGATCGGCGACGGCCGGCCGACGTAATGCGCCAATTCGTAGGCAAACTCGCGCCCAAACTCGGGGTCGGCCTTGGCCTGCGCGTAGGCCGCCTCGAGTTCGGCGAGTGCCGGCATCAGCGTCTCGGCAACGAAGACGCCGCCATAGCGGCCAAAATGGCCGCGTGCGTCAGGGAAGTGATAAGGGGTTTGCATCTGCATCGCGTACCTCGCGGACAAATCTTTCCATGCGCTCTGCGCTCTTGCGTCCCTTGCCGGCGTCGCCAGGTTCTTCGACGCCGCTGCTGACATCCACGGCGAAGGGGCGGACGGTCCGAATCGCGTCGCCGACGTTTTCCGGCGTCAGGCCGCCAGAGAGGATCAACGGCAATGGCCTGGTTTGAGGCAGCAAGTTCCAATCGAAGCGCCGACCGGCGCCGCCGTAGCCTTCGACGTGGGCATCGGCCAGTACGCCGGCGCATCCCGGCAAATCACGGTGGGCTGCGCAAAATTCTAGCAAATCGATTCCCGGCGCCATCCGCGCGGCGCGTATCCATGGCTTGGCAAACTGCGCACATGCGGCTGGGGCTTCGTCACCGTGGAACTGAAGCAGGTCGATGGGCAATCGCGCAAGACAGCGGGCGATCTCGTCCTCCGCTGCGTTGACGAACAACGCCACTTTGCTGACGAAGGGCGGCACACGCGCCATCAACCGTGCGGCCGCGTCGATGCTCACGACACGGGCGCTGCGCACGTAGAAAACGAATCCCAACGCGTCCGCGCCTGCCGCAACAGCCGCGTCCACGTCGACCTCGCGGGTGAGGCCGCAGATCTTGACCCGGGTACGCATCATGCCAGCAAGGCGGCGTCAAACCGCCGTTCCGCCACCACTGTAGTTTGGCAGTCCGAAAACAGAGTCATAGCGAGGGCCTTCGAAATAGAGGCCCGCTGCCGAGAACGTCGGCGCTGACACCTGCGCCAGAGCGAGCACCGCCGCAAGCGTGAGGCTCATCGCCCCGCCTCGCGCCGCAGCTCGTCGATGAGAGCGGGGAACCGAGCGGACTGGCC
>CAYTFA010000569.1:0-1811 GCA_964436755.1 uncultured Rhodocyclaceae bacterium
GAGAACGCCTTCCCCGAGGTGCGCGGCCTCAAGGGCCCGTTCACCTGCCTCAACTCGGCCCGCTATGGCATCGCCTGGGGCGCGCTGGGTGCTGCCGAGTTCTGCTGGTATACCGCGCGCCAGTACACCCTGGACCGCAAGCAGTTCGGCCGCCCGCTGGCCGCCAACCAGCTGATCCAGTGGAAGCTGGCCGAGATGCAGACCGAGATCACCCTCGGCCTGCAGGGCTGCCTGCGCCTGGGCCGCATGAAGGACGAGGGCACGGCGGCGGTCGAGATCACCTCGATCATGAAGCGCAATTCCTGCGGCAAGGCGCTGGTCGTCGCCCGCATGGCGCGCGACATGCTCGGCGGCAACGGCATTTCCGACGAGTTCGGCGTGATCCGCCACGTGGTTAACCTCGAGGTGGTGAATACCTACGAGGGCACGCACGATGTTCATGCGCTGATCCTGGGGCGCGCACAGACGGGAATTCCCGCCTTCAACTGAACCAACCCACATTACCGACACCCGCCGCAGAGCGGAGGAGGAGAAGACGATGCCGGACCTGAGCAGCGCGGACCACTCGACGACGCCACCGCGCGTTACCGTTCCGCGCCAGTACAACGCGGCGCATGACCTTATCCAGCGCAACCTGAAGGCAGGGCGCGCCGGCAAGGCGGCCTTCATCGACGACGCCGGCAGCTATTCGTACGGCGAGCTTGCGGAGCGGGTCAACCGTTTCGGCAACGTGCTGGCGGGCCTCGGCATGCGGCGCGAAGAGCGGGTGATGCTGTGCCTGCTCGACACCATCGACTTTCCGACGGCCTTCCTCGGCTGCATCCAGGCCGGCATCGTACCCATCGCCGCCAACACGCTGCTGACGCCCAAGGACTACGACTTCATGCTGGGCGACTCGCGCGCGCAAACCCTGGTGGTCTCCGAGGCGCTATGGCCGGCCGTCGAGAGCATCGTCGGCAAGCACCCGACGCTGAAGAACATCATCGTCTCCGGCAAGGACGGCAAGGGCCACCTGCTGATGAGCGAGCTGATGGCGAAGGCCGGCACCGGCTTCGATCCCGCGCCGACCACCTGCGACGACTTCTGTTTCTGGCTGTACTCGTCCGGTTCGACCGGTACGCCCAAGGGGACGGTGCACCTGCATTCGCACATCATCCAGACCGCGGAACTGTACGGCGTCGGCGTGCTGGGCATCAAGGAAAGCGACCTGGTGTTTTCCGCGGCCAAGCTGTTCTTCGCCTATGGCCTGGGCAACGGCCTGTCCTTCCCCATGGCGGTCGGCGCGACGGCGGTGCTGATGGCCGAGCGGCCGACGCCGGCCTCGGTGTTCCAGCGCCTGCGCAAGCACAATCCGACCATCTTCTACGGCGTGCCGACGCTCTACGCGGCGCTGCTGGCCAGCCCGGACATGCCCAAGCGCGGCGAGCTGTCGAACCTGCGCGTGTGCACCTCGGCCGGCGAGGCGCTGCCGGCGGACATCGGCAAGCGTTGGACCGAGGGCCTCGGCGTGGAGATCCTCGATGGCATCGGATCCACCGAGATGCTGCACATCTTCCTCTCCAACCGTGCAGGCGAAGTGCGCTACGGCACCACCGGCAAGCCGGTGCCCGGCTACGACATCCGCCTCATCGGCGAGGACGGCCAGCCGGTGGCGCGCGGCGAAATCGGCGAGTTGCAGATCAGGGGGCCGAGCGCGGCGGCGCTGTACTGGAACAACCGCGAGAAGTCGCGCCACACCTTCATGGGCGAGTGGACCCGCAGCGGCGACAAGTACATCGAGATCGACGACGGCTACTACCAGTACTGCGGCC
>CAYTFA010000570.1:0-1810 GCA_964436755.1 uncultured Rhodocyclaceae bacterium
GGCTTCTGTGCGCTGGCCTTGAACTCGTAGTACTCGTTGCGCGGGCAGCCGTGGTGCACCAGCTGATCGGCAAAGAAGCGCGGCCGCCCGAGATCGTCGAGCAGTGCCGGGTCGAGCCGCCGCTGCGCCAGTGCCGCCAGCGTTTCCGTAATCCAGTCCGGGTGCGGCGGGCAGCCTGCCACGTTGATCACGGGCAGCCCGCTGCCGTCGAGAAACTCCGGCCCGAGCAGTCCGCCGGAACTCTCGCCGTCGTATTGCAGCCCGCAGGCATCCGTCGGATTGATCCCGGCCGCGGTGATGCCGCCCCAGGCGGCGCAACTGCCTACCGCCACCACGTGGCGCGCACGCATGGCAATGCGCCGCACCCACTCGATCATGGGCTCGCTGCCGCCGCTGAAGCGATGGAATCCGCCGCTGCCGTGCGGTCCGCGCAGCAGTGCCCCCTCCACGCAGAACACGTCGACTGCACGCCGTCCCGCGGCGCAGTCCTCGAGGAGCGCCCGCGCCGCATCCACGCCTTCTTCCGAGAGGCTGGGATGCCACATGAGCTCGATGCCCTCCTCCGCCAGCACCTTGAACAGCGGACCGTGGCCGCCGCCCAGCCAGGACAGCGTGCAGCCTCCGCACCCCCCCGATTGCAGCCAGAGCAGGTTCACCCGCCATCCTCCCCGAGACCCAGGCGCGTCATTTTCATGCGCAGCCCGACGCGCGTCAGCCCGAGGTCGTCGGCGACGCGCGTCTTGTTGCCGGCATGCCGCCGCAGGGCAGAGCGTATGGCGTCTGCCTCCAGCCGTTCGACGCGCTCCTTGAGGCTGCCGCCCTCCTCGACAGCGGGGGCGACCGAATCACCTGCCGGCGAGGCGCGTCCCAGCCGTGCGGAAAATAGCTCCGGGCCAAGCGCATCGCCGTCGCCCAATGCAATCGCACGCAGGATTTCGTTTTGCAGCTCGCGCACGTTGCCCGGCCAGCGGTAGGCGGCGAGGCGCTGCATGGCGACGGGCGTGAAGCGTCGGCCGGGCGGTGCGGAGTCGCGCAGCAGGGCATCGACAATGAGTGGAATGTCCTGCGGCCGCTCGCGCAGCGCCGGCATGCGCAGGCCGATGCCTGCGATGCGGTAATACAGGTCCTGGCGGAAGCGGCCGCTGGCGACATCGGCCTCGAGGTTGCGATTGGTCGCGGCGATGATGCGCACGTCGACCGGTATCGCGCGCGGACTACCCACCGGACGCACTTCGCCTTCCTGCAATGCACGCAACAGCTTGACCTGGAATGCTGGGGACGTGTCGCCGATTTCGTCGAGGAACAGCGTACCGCCGTCGGCCTGCTGGAAGAGGCCGACGCGATCTTCGTGTGCTCCGGTAAAGGCCCCCTTCTTGTGCCCGAACAGTTCGGCTTCGAGCAGGGTATCGGGCAGCGCCCCGCAGTTTTCGACGACGAAGGGGCGCTCGGCGCGCGGGCTGGAGTAATGGATGGCGCGCGCCAGCAGTTCCTTGCCGGTGCCGGATTCGCCCGTGACCAGTACGGAGAGCTCGTGGCCGGCGATGCGCAGGGCGAGATCGCAGATCGCGTCCAGCGGGCTGCCATCCCGTCGCAACAGGCGTTCGAACCCGGACCGGGCGCGCACCTTGCCGCGGCGGCCGGCAACGCGACGCGCAAGCTGCTCCGGGCTGTCGCGCAGCTCGAGCGACAAGCGCTGGTTTTCCTGCTGCAGGCGCCACAGCTCGGCCGCATTCTTCAGCGTCAGCACCAGGTGGTCAGGATGCCAGGGCTTGAGCAGGTATTGCCAGATGCCGGCCTCGTTGATGCCGGC